>CAZRKL010000040.1:13282-17560 GCA_964600595.1 uncultured Leptolinea sp. | reverse complement strand
GGCATGATTTACTGGCATATTACAAGGCTTTTCCCTTCTTGCCCATCAATATCTAAATAATATATTTTTGTGATTTTAAAACGAAGAGTCTCATCCAAAAATTCAGCGCAGAATGATCTGCTCTGAATTTATTTATAATACTCAAAAAGTAGTTCAATCAAAAACTGGATTGTTATTTGATCATAATATGTATACTCATCTGGCAGGCATTTATTGCAGAATCCTTAATGCCCGATGCGCATTATCAAAATAGACTTTCTTTAAGACATCATCTGGCAGGTACAGACCATAAATATTCCACCTACCCTGAGGTGGAATAACTGATGATGAATAATTAAAATACTCATCATCAGTCTCCAGAAAACGATATGCGGTCTGATACGCCAGCTTGTCTGGAGCTTCATCCAACCCAAATAGAATTCGATCGGCATAGTGGATGAAAAACCTTCTGGCGGTGTACGGTTGGCGACCCAGCTCTGCAACCCTTCCTGACAGATCAACATACAAATTTGAGAATTTATCCAGAAGTCTTCCCACCCAACGCAGATTCTCTGCGTACCCGGCCATATGAGCGCCAATGAAAGTTGTATCCTTGTTTTGTTGGATAAGTCTGGAAAAGGAGGCAATCACCTGTTCAAATTTTGGGTATGGCGGACTGGGAACATGCCACTCAGGATGGGCTATCAATTCTTCATAACGTTCATTTCTTTCATCCAACGGATCAAAGAAAGCCACAGGGTCTCCGGTATGGATCATTACCGGAAGATTTAACTCGGCAGCTGTTTGCCAGATCACCTGCAGCCTGGGATCATCCACCTGCACCAGGTTTCCATCAGAATCTCTGACATGCAAGCCAAGGTCTTTCCAGATTTTTAATCCCTCAGCTCCCCAGCGGACCTGTTCACGTATACGTTGGGCTGCGTACTCAGGAAAGCGGTTACCATAATCAGCCCATTTTTGCCAATCCACACCGCCAAATATTCTGAAAGTCTCAGGAGCTTTTTGTTTATACTGGTTTAGATGTTTCTGCAGGATTTTTTCGCTCGATCCGCCATCCAAATCGACCAAAACTTTTACATTCACATCATCCAACAAAGCCAACAATGAGGATAGCGGTCGATTTATCCAACCACCGCCGAATTCTTCATCTAAATGGTTATGAGCATCGATCACCGGGAATCGCGACTTTTTAATCAGTGTTTTCTTAGTTACCAGTGAGGGAAGGGGCACATATTCTTCCAGATTCATAATTGCTCCTCTATCTATTCTGGTAGATCTGATGATATCCTTTTACAATCCCTGATTCAATAATTCCCATTTGCAGGCTTGTTGTTCATATTTCTGGCCGTATAGCTCCGCCACAGGAAACCACCTATCCAACCAAGAACCATAAAGATAATTATTCCGAACATCAAGCCTGATGTTCCTGCAAGATTTAATAGCCAGCTCGCACCAGGCAGATCTAGTACCAGATACAAATAACATACCAAGCCGCCAACCAAGACACATAAACCCCAGCGTATCCCCCATCTGGTAGAGTAGATGCGATATCCAATCATGTATGCAATAAATGCCCCGCTTGAAAGGACTAGTATGGATAATAACCAATCCAATAATGAGATATCTTGAGGGGATTTAGCATTAGTGTTGGAATTTTCGGATTCTATTGTGGGCGTATTTGTCTCAGTAATTGTTGGGGTAACACTGATGATCGCAGTTGGTTCCAATGCCACAACCACAGCACTCTCATCTTCCTTCACATCCAGTTGAAGAATATTTGAATTTATAGCTGGCTCTGACACGACATGAATTTGTAAAAATCCTTTATTGGTTATTTTGTATGAAGCACGTGCAATTCCGTCATTTGTTATTGCCTCAATTTGCTGGGTAGTAGTCGTATCACTTCCCATGGTAATTACAAACCTAACCACGGTACCATCCGGCACTGGATGCGCATTGTGATCTACAATTACGCCTGTTTTCAACGGCAGCGAATCACCAATTTTAAATTCAGGAGGCTCAAAAGGTAAGATGGTGGAAATAACATCAGGAGATAATGTGGGAAGTGGTTCTTCAGGCAAGTCCAATAATAATGGAATAACTTGATCAGGATCTGGAGATGTAATCGTAATTAAATCATATCCAATTCCCGGGATCGACACAGGTGAGGCTCCTTTGGGTGTTGCATCCTGAAACAGAACCGATCTGGCGACATTGATACATGAGGAGCTTTTGCAATAAATTCCATAGTAGGCAGTTATTTTTGATATATCAGTCGCATCCATGTAATATGGAGCATTAAATGCAAACACAATAACATGTTTGTTTCTTATTAATTCGGCCTTCTCAGCCAGAAAACGTCTGAAAGCTTTTGAAGATGGCCTTGTATCGTTGGTGTCTAGGATTCCAACAACAATCCAATCAGCAAGCTGTAAATCTCTATCAAGCGTTGTGGATATGGAGAGACCATCCATCCAATCCAAGATGTTCTGGAAAGAATAAGAACTCAACCTTTCATCTACTACCTGATTACCGGATGATGGACCATATGCCTGCAAGATGGATTTCTCAAGGGCATCCGTTTGAAGTGCGGTTTGATCTTCACAAAATGTGCATTGTTTGTAATTCACACTATCCATCAAGAAAACAATGCGCTCTGATCTGCCGGGAGGATCGGGAAGAATATTGGCCAATTCACTTAAAGGTGGATTAATGAGAGTAACCGCATTCTGAGCAATTTGGTAATCCAAATCTGCTGGTATCCTCGCTGAATTTTCATTTGTTGTTGGATTAACCACAACGAGGTCAAATTCTGGATACAGTTTCAATTTCAACAATAAAATCCGCAGTACTGATTGATTTACTCTATCGGCAAATGCCGGATCAAGATTGTACCTTTGTTTAAAAAATTCAAGGGTACTCGTAATTGCATCAAAGGAGTTTTCGTCTACTGTTCCAGAAAAGGAGTCAACATACAACAAATCATTGCCTGCCATAAAAGCAGACCTGGCTGTTTGGATCGCATCAAATGTTTGCAAGGATGGATCGGAGAACCGGCGGAGAGCCTGGCTGCCCAGACTATCACTCATGATCAATCCACCACTTTCACGCCAGATAGCAAACTCCGGCAAAGCCATAATTTGAATTAAGGCAGAAGAATCCAGACTGACAGGTTTTGTGGTCGCCCGAATATTACCCTGGAAACCCTGATAACGAATATGCGATACGAATAACCCATCTGTGTTCTCTATAGAATCTGGGTTATTTGTAACAGCAAAGAAAGGCGCCAGTTCAATCTGTTTCAATTGTTCCAAGGATTTTCGCACTGTAGCAACTTCCAGATCAAGGGAACGATCTGCCGCACCCCGACCCGGAAAACTCTTACTGAATACTGAAACCCGTCCGGCGCTACCTTCATGGATCCCCTTGATGAATGACCTGCCCATTTCTCCAACCCAGAATGGATCACCCCCAAACGATCGAACATTCAGATCATCACCGCCTTCCTGGATTGGGCTATCCAGAACATCCAAGGATGGACCTATCAGGAGATTCACCCCCAGCGCAGCCAGATCACTCCCCAACGCAAAACCTGCCATTTGAGAATCTTCCGTTTTCCATGTGGCGCCTAACGCCATTTGGCTTGGGAGTGGTGTCAATCCACTCAAAATCTGGTCATTGGGATAACCATCGCCATCCTGGGCGAGACCGATCAGTAAAGGTATAAACTGTTTGTACCTATTCCCCGAGACAGATGATGCGTATTCCAACTGTTGCAAACCAGAAATAAGTGTTTTAGTTGCCTCGAGGGTGTTTTCAGGACCAGTGAAATTATCTTTGTCCGCGCGAAGTATTACTCCTCCCACCTGATATTCTGAAATAAGCCGGTAAATCTCAGTATCTTCTGAGACATTTCGGCCATTTAATGTGACCATAAACAACTGGCCAATTTTTTCTTCGGTTGTCATCTGCGCCATAATTCTGGCTGCGGTTTCTTTATTATTCTGTCCTTGGGTGAGAGGCTTGGCAACCGCAGGTATATATTGGCTGAGCAGCATACTTAATAGAATTATCGAAGGAAGAATCCGGGTGCTTAGGATCCCTCTGATAAGGAGAGAATGGTTTCGTTGTTTGGTCACGGTATCTTTGATAGTTATCATTGAATTTATCGTTTGAAAAACTTTTCCCGATTGAAGTAATTCAGAATGGGATGCATTTATTTTACCAGAGAGAAATTATATAAGACTTTCCTGCGGCAGGTATAGAGTTTATGATTTT
>CAZRKL010000040.1:0-13182 GCA_964600595.1 uncultured Leptolinea sp. | reverse complement strand
TGCACCCGTCTACCATACATATGCTCATTTTTTATCAGTTGTGGAGTGACATCAGCAAAGTATGGGTGAAGGGCTTCTCTCGGGATCCAAAAGATACCAGGAATTCTTAAAAAAGCCCCTTTTATTCCTTCCAGAGTTAATAATCCATTGGGAACTTCCGGACATAATTTTCTGGCATGTATCAGGTTTTTAGGAAGAAAGGAAGAGAACAACACACTATCTTCCATTTGATACTGGTTTACTAATTTTGCCACTTCAAAAACCAACTTGTCATTGGGAGTTGCGTAATTAGTCAGCTCAATATTCATGAGTAGTTTTGAGCCGAAAGAATCAAAAACTTCTTTTAAAGTAGGGATTCTCTCCCCGCGAAATGAAGGATTAAATTTACTGCCAGCATCCAGTTTTTTCAGGTCGGCGAGTGTGCATTTTCTAACATCACCCTGTCCACTTGTTGTTCTATCCAAAGTTTGGTCGTGGAGAACAATGACTTCACCATCAGCACTTAATTTCACATCAAACTCAATCGCTGTTGCTCCATGGTTCAGGGCAGTTTCAAATGAAACCAAGGTGTTTTCTGGAGCATACGCGCACGCGCCACGATGTGCAAAAACCATCGGGGTCGGAAAATTTGATATTGTCATATTAGAGTTCTACAAAGTAAGATTCTGCTGCTCTATCAATCAACTCAGTACTCATCACTGGTTCCTTGCCAAAGTACCGTGCGAAGTCAATAATTTGATCACAAAGGTCACGTGGATGGGATGCTCTCAATCGGCGGTCTTTCTTGATATACCACTCTTGAAGCAAGTGGGCTAAACCCTGGTCTGAATAAGTAACCCCTTTTGCTGCAGCAACTTTCTTAAATATCTCGCGATAGTCCTCGTAAGATGGGTCGCCTATCTCGATTTTGTGCCGCAAGCGCCTCAGGAATGCTTCATCCACAAGATCTTTTGGCGGCAGATTCGTTGAGAAAACAACAAGGACATCGAATGGAATTTCAATCTTACGCCCAGTGTGAAGGGTCAGATAATCGATACGATTTTCCAGTGGGACAATCCAACGATTTAATAGATCCCGAGGACGTATTTGTTGGCGGCCAAAGTCATCGATCAAGAATATGCCGCCATTCGCTTTCAGGTGGAAAGGTGCTTCGTAATATTTGTGTACATCGTCGTACACCAAATCCAGTCCGGCGATGCTTAGTTCTCCCCCAACCACAATAAATGGACGGCGAATCTTAACCCACCGGGGATCACGTCTGACTCCACGGAGAGATCCTGTTCCCTGGAAATTTACTGGTTCATCTTCGGGCGCCAGTTGATGGTTTACAGAGTCGTATAGTTTTACGACCTGACCATCAATGTAGAGGGAGTAAGGAATGAAGATACTTTGACTGAGTATTTGATTGCCAATCGCACGTGCGATACTTGTTTTTCCATTACCTGGAGGGCCATACATGAAAAGAGAGGTGCCAGAGTTAACAGCCGGGCCAATCCGCTGAAAGGTTCTTTCGCTGAGGATTAGCTGTGCCAAAATCTGACGCATGATCTTATCAGTAACCATCGTCCTGCCACGGCTCTGCTTCCGTTGGGATTCGTTATAAATCTGAATCGGCACGGGTGCAGGACCTGCGTATTGGCTTCGTTCCAATGCTTCCCTGGCACGGGCAATTCCTGCACCAGTGATTGCCCATTGATAAGCACCCTCGCCAAGACCTACCTGTGATGATTTCACTTCAACCAGTTTCTCGCGTTTTAATATTTCGAGTAGCAGATCCACAACGCCCACATACGGCAGGGCTATCTCTTCCGCCAGCTTGAACCCGGTCATATAGCCCTGATAGTAGAAGACTTTTAACATTAAATCTTGTACCCATAAAGGTGATAGACCTGTATCCTCAATTTTGGTTATTGCTGCGGGAATAAACGGTGCATTGACTGTAGGAGTCGTGGTTGTTTTATGCGGGACCGGATTCATGTATTGATCCTCCAGCGGATGTGGAAATGAAGATGCTTGTGGTTATATTGCCAAAGTAAATTATAGCATGCAGTCTGAAATGGAATATAGATAACTTGCTCATTTTTCCTGTGGAATTTATAATGGTGACCATGAATGTAACCATTGTAATCCCAGCATATAATGAAATTCAAACAATTGAAGAGATACTCAAACGTGTAAAGGCTGTAAACGTAGCATCTGAGATCGTTGTTGTGGACGATGGATCACAAGATGGTACCCGTGAGTATCTGAGTGCGCTTTCAGACCCGATGATCAAAGTATTTTTACATGAAAAAAATCAGGGTAAAGGGGCTGCTGTTCGCACAGGTATTGATAAGGCAACCGGTGATGTGATCATCATCCAGGATGCCGATTTGGAATATGATCCCCGTGAGTACCCCAACCTTCTTAAACCCATCAATGAAGGCATTGCGGATATTGTTTATGGTTCAAGGTTCTTAGGCGGCGCAAGGCGTCCTATCCTTTATTGGAATATGGTCGCCAATAAGCTGCTTACATTTATGACGAATATCCTTTATAACAATATCCTCAGTGATATGGAAACAGGTTATAAAGTTTTCAAACGCTCAATCATAGATTTTCCAATTCACGCCCGTCGGTTTGATTTTGAACCCGAATTCACCGCGAAAGTATTAAAAAGAAAAATTCGAATTTACGAAGTTCCCATTGACTTTAATCCCCGCGATTATACACAGGGGAAAAAGATCCACATGGGAGATGCATTTGAAGCAGTCTGGACTTTAATTAAATATCGTTTTGTTGACTAGAATAACCGGGAGCCTCACAGCTCCCGGTTATGATTATTCGATCAAACCTCCATGATAATTCAAACGGTAGACAATGATGCCATCCCTTGTTATCGTTTCTTCTCCAATAAAGCTTTGCCAATCCCCCTCATTCTTGTCGATATAAATCAAATCCATCAATTCATAATAAAAACCGCCAAGGAATCTGCCCTCAAGATATTGTTTTGATAGACTGGCTTTGATCATCTTACCGGTTTCTTCAGGCGTAATGACACCCGGGTGGAGTACCTTACCATAATAATTCTCACCCCAGATTGGCTTGGACTGGAACCAGATAATTTCTTCCCCTAAAAAATCTTTCCCACCAAAATAACTATCCCGATAACAGAAATCTCCCCGGAAATATTCCAGATCTTTGGATGCATTCCGGCTGGATGTGGTAGCCTGACCGTTGCCAACATAAGTGGCAGCTTTTGCTTCCACGATAAATTTTAGAATCTCATTTGGATCTACTGGTACTCTCATCAGTACTCTAGCGGTGTTATAGATAAACAAATTTATAGAGATGATCGGGCGCCTTGAATATCCTTCACCCTGATTTGAAGCGATGACTGACCATTGAAGTGATTCAGCTCCAGACTACCAAGGATATCTATCGAAGCCGGCAAAGCTTCACTGATAAATCCAAAATTAAAGGCAATCGCATTCATTACCGCGCCTGAGTTGTTTCCATCTTTGAGTTTCAATCGTAGATGATTTTTATCTTTTCCAATTACACTTTTACTCAAGACTTGTACATTCCGAATTACATAGTATGGTTCGGGATTTCCATACCCCAACGGGTGAAGGTATTCCTGCTGACGATAAAAATCTTCAGACAGATCTTTTATACTTACCTCGGCTTCAGCAGAGATGGATGCAACCAATTCTGTTTCGTGTAATTCACGGCAGGCAATTTCTTTAAGGCGATTTTCTAATTCTGTTAGATTCCCGTTTTCAACTGTAAAACCCGCAGCTGCTGCGTGACCACCATGTTTTACCAGTAAATCCTTGCACTCGTCTAAGACCTGGGCAATATGAAAACCAGGAATACTTCTACAGGAACACCGGGTAGTATTTTGATCTATCTTCCCAACTACCGCAGGGCGATAATACTGCTCAGTCAATCGTGAGGCAGCCAATCCAACTATTCCCTCATTGAAATCCGGATCGATAACAAATAGGAGATAATCATCCTTTTTCACCTGCCCAATGGATTCAATTGCTTTTTGCTGGGTGGCGCGGGTTTGTTTCTGCCGTTCTTCATTTTGTTTCTGCAAACTGGCTGCACATTTCATCGCTTGAACATCATCCGCACTCACCAGTAGCTGAAACGAATCCATTGCTGTCTCGAGCCTGCCTGCGGCGTTGAGCCGCGGTCCAATCATGAAACCAATATCTCCCGAGGTGATTTTTGAGTATGGAATCCCGGCTTCTGCACATAATGCGCGAATGCCAACTCGACTTCCTGACCGCAATAAGGAAATACCTCTCCGGACCAGTTCACGGTTCTCGCCAGTGAGAGGTGCCATATCGGCAACCGTTCCCAGGGCAACCAAATCCAACCGTTTTTCTGCCAAATCGCTGCCTGGCGAAACCTTTTGAACTACCGCATTTGCCAATTTGTAAGCGATTCCAACACCCGCCAGATCCTTAAATGGATAATCATCCCCATTTCTTTTGGGATCCAGCACCGCAACACAGTCAGGTATTTCATCTGAAGGATGGTGGTGATCTGTGATGATTAAATCCAGACCAATCTTCTTTGCGTACAGAGCATCTTCCTGAGACCGGATGCCACAATCGACAGAAATTACAAGATTCGCCGGAAGCTCCCTTTCGTGTAGACTTTTAAGGGCTTCCTGATTTAATCCGTACCCTTCGTCAAATCGGTTGGGAATGTATGGGGAGACATTCATCCCCAGTAGCCGGAAACACTCTACTAACAGTGCTGTTGCCGTAACCCCATCTACATCATAATCTCCATAAATAACTACCTGCTCATCCCTTGCCATTGCCAGAAGAATTCGCTCAACCGCATCGTTCATCCCCGACATTTGGTAAGGATCATGAATAAGGTGATCACCTCCATGGAGGAAATCATAAGCAACCTCTGGGGTGAGAATTCCGCGGTTATATAATAATTTACGCAACAAACGAGAGTATTCTTTAAGGTCTTCAGATACTCCCATATCCATGGGAGGAGCAATAATCCATTTTTTCTGTGTATATTCCGGATGGTTAATTGTCATGAATTATTCGTATACGCGTGGCAGGCGGGCAGACAATCCGCAGATAACTTCATAGTTAAAGGTAGACCACCGCTCAGCAATTTCTTCAGCCGAAATGACTTCATCACCCTGCCGACCCATCAACACAACTTCATCACCAACCTGCGCATCGGGCACGTCATCCAATTGGAGCATACATTGATCCATGCAAACTCTGCCAACAACCGGAACCCGCCTTCCATTTACAAGGGCGATATTCCCATCAGCGCGTCTGTAACCATCAGCATATCCAATAGCAATCGAGCCGATTCGTTCAGCTTTTCGGGTGAAGTAAATATGCCCATAGCTGATGCCGTGGCCAGAAGGGAAGGTTCTCACGGAAGTCAACCTGGTTTTCCAGGTTAGTCCAGGAGCAATATTGCCCGGCAGGGGAGTATCTGGAGAAGGGGCGTATCCATAGAGAGCAATTCCGGGACGGACAAGATCATAATGCGCATTTGGAAAATTGAGAATTGCCGCAGAATTTGAGGCGTGAATGTACCTCGGGGCAACACCCACCTTCTTCAAATTACCGATAAGCACATCAAATTCTTCCATCTGCCTTTGTGTGGTTGCTGCCGTGGGTTCATCTGCGCGAGCAAAGTGCGTAAAAATACCCTCAATATTTAATTGCGGTTGACGAGAAATTGATTCGATAAAGGTCTGCGCAGTATCTGGAGAAATTCCCAGCCTGCCCATGCCGGTATCCACTTTTATGTGCAGTCTTAATCCACCGCCAAACCGGGAAGCCTGTTCTGCATAAGCTTCTCCAATTGCAACATCGTAGATAGTAAGGCAAATGTTGTGATTGACGGCGTCAGCAATTCTATCAGGGGAGGTGTATCCGAGAACAAGAATATGGCAATTCAATCCGGCACGCCGAAGAGCAATCGCTTCTTCAAGACGAGCAACGCCCAGCCAAGTGGCACCAGCTTCTATGGATGCCTGGGCAATTTCAATAGCCCCATGCCCATAACCATTCGCTTTGACGATTGCCATTACTTCAGTCTGGCTGATTCGTAATATTTCTTTAACGTTCTCTTTTATTCTAGCCAGATCGATTTCGAGCCAGGCTGAGTATCCATTCGAATTCATGGCTGGTAGTATAAACCTTCACAGGAAAGATGACAAGCTAATATTTTAGTCGCTGCTGTAATTAAATACTGCAAAATTGGTCTTCAATACCGCTTATAATTCAAATATGTCTGATTTCTCTTTTGAATTACTCGCCCAGGATGGTGCCGCCCGTGCAGGAATCTACCATACTCCGCATGGGGATATCCCCACACCAATTTTCGCCCCGGTCGGTACTCAAGCTACCGTAAAGGCACTCACTCCCAGACATCTGGAAGAATTGGACGCCAGCCTGGTTCTTGCCAACACTTATCATCTCTGGCTTCGCCCGGGAGATGATCTGGTAAAAGAACTGGGTGGTGTACACAATTTTATGAAGTGGCAGAAACCCATGTTAACTGATTCAGGTGGGTTTCAGGTTTTTTCACTCGCTCAAATGAGAAAGATAGATGCGGATGGGGTGACGTTTAAGAGCCATATTGATGGTTCAACGCAACGATTGACTCCCGAGAAATCGGTACTCATTCAGGAAAACCTGGGCGCAGATATCATCATGGCTTTCGATGAATGTGCCCCACCCCATGACCGTGATTACAATATTTCTGCCATGAATCGAACACATGCCTGGGCTGAACGCTGCCTGAAAGCAAAAACCCGACCTGATCAGGCTTTATTCGGGATCATTCAAGGGGGAGTATTCCCTGATCTGCGGGAAGAATCAGCGAGAATTATCACCAATATGGGCTTTGATGGTATTGCAATTGGCGGTTTATCTGTCGGGGAATCAAAATCTGAAATGCATCAAACGCTGGATGTTTTGCTTCCTCTCCTTCCGCCCAGGCAACCTCATTATTTAATGGGGGTCGGCTCACCAGAAGACCTGGTGAATGGGGTCATGCGTGGCGTGGATATTTTTGATTGTGTTCTACCCACTCGTCTTGCGAGACATCAGGCAGCCATGACCCACCGGGGGCGTTTGAATATGCTAAACGCGGCGTATTCAAGGGATCCAAATCCGATTGATCAGGATTGTACCTGCTACACCTGCCAGCAATTCAGCCGCGCCTATATTCGCCACCTGATCGTTGCCAAAGAGCTTCTGGCTGGTACTTTGCTCTCCATCCATAATATTCATACATTGCTCACCCTGGTCCGTTGGATGCGGAAAGCAATATTCGATAACCGTTTTAAAGAATTTGCGGAAGAATATCTATACCAATATCATCAATCTGAAGATAAAGGATTAATCTCATCATGACAATCTTTGAATCCATACTACTGGGCATAATTCAAGGACTCACTGAATTTCTGCCTATCTCAAGTTCGGCACACCTTGTACTGGTTCCATTCTGGTTCAACTGGCAGTTCCCGACTGAACAAATATTCGTTTTCGATGTTCTCGTTCAGATGGGAACATTGGCTGCTGTAATTATTTTTTTCTGGAAAGATCTTATCAGAATTATTACTGCCGCGATCAAGGGACTAATTGACAGAAAACCGTTTCAAACAGAGGAAGCGAAATTGGGATGGTGGATCATACTAGCAACCATACCTGCTGGAATTTTCGGTGTCCTGGTCAAGGATCAGGTGGAAGCTGCCTTTAATAACCCTGTTATGACTGCTGTATTCCTCCTGTTAACAGCAGCATTGCTGATCATTGCGGAGAGGTTTGGAAAAAGGCAGAAAGATTTGAATCAAATTACCTGGCTGGATGCGATAATCATCGGTGTATTCCAAGCGTTGTCCATCTTTCCGGGAATATCCAGATCAGGATCCACGATATCTGGCGCGATGATTCGGAATATCAACCGCCCCGCAGCAGCCCGTTTTTCATTCCTCATGTCCATCCCTGTCATGTTAGCAGCAGGTGGATTGGCTGTCCTCGAATTGTTAGACATGTCTGGTTTAAGCAGTTTCCTACCCATTGTGTTAATTGGAGTGATAGTCGCTGGTGCAGTGGGATACTTTTCTATTCGTTGGCTTCTTCAATATCTACAACGCCATTCCTTCTATGGCTTTGCGATCTATTGCACCCTTGCGGCGGTCCTCACATTTATCATCGCATTCATAAGGGGATAATGCAGAAATTTGTAATTCTCTCAATGATAGTATTTCTTCTAAGCGGGTGTATAGCGCATGAGCCAGCCCCGTTACCAGAGATCATTCCTCCTATCCGAATGGCAATCACTCCCGCTAACAGCTATATGGCGTCTGCGGCAAATTCGTGCAGCCAGGAGATTCCAGGTGTTGTCATCACGATTGACATCCTACCTATCAGTGAAATTGACACCATCAGATATGATCTCATCATAACCAGTGGCGAGGGGGTAACCGATTGGCAATACCAGCTTTTTGAAGAAAAGTTGGATTTTATTATCAATCCATCCAACCCAATAACAGAACTAAATCGTGACCAAATCCTGCAAATTCTGGGTGGGTATATCACTGAATGGGATGAAATTGCGCCTGAAGAATCAACTGAGATTTCAAATGAGATTATCCAGGTTTTCCTCTTTGGCGATCAAGACGATGTAACCAACCTTGTCGTCGATCAGCTGCCAGAAGATATCACCATAAACGCCAGAACCCGTTATTTACCAGGCGCTGTTGAAATCACTCAGGCTGTTCTATCTAATCCCGAAGGCATAGGTATTCTGCCATACAGCTGGATTACAGATTTGATTAAACCAATATCCACTGATCTGGATATCACTTACCCCATTGTGATGAGTGTAAATGAAAATCCCGCAGGTTCGCTGCGGGATCTGATGGGTTGCATGCAATTAAAGGTCGCAAAACCAGATAAATAACCTTACTCTACTTTCTTTCCACAATCTGCGCAGAATTTAGCATCTGGTTGGATAATGGCACCGCACTCAGTGCAGTGTTTCTCTAATTTGACAGCCGCGCCACATTCAGGGCAAAACTTGGCATTCGTTGTAAGTGGAGCCTCGCATTTTGGACAAGATGCGTGGATGGTTTCACGCCAGTTTGCTTCGGAAAGTTTCTTATCTTCTGCAGACATAGCAGCATGTGCCCAGACTTCTTCCACTGACCGGCTTGCCTGCGCGGCAGACATTTCCACACCCATATCGGGTGCGCAGTTTTTGCAAAGCCCGCGTTTGTTATTCCAGCATTTTTCCCGGCAAACCCAACTCTGGCAGCGAGGGCACTGAACAAATGAAGGCATCAGCTCAGCACTGGCTTTCGCAAAGGCATCATCATGCGCTTTTTCCCAGGCAGCAGAATGGGCTCGACCAGTCAGGTTAGCGGCTGTACTAAAAACTCCACCAAAGAGGCTGCTGGCGGTGTCCATTACATTGTTTAATGTACCGGTTACTGATGGTTGAAAATGGCTGCGATAGCCAGTTCCACAGCGGTCACAAATAAACTCAAACTGGAAGCCCTGATCTGTGCTCGAATCTCGATAGTTGCGAACAAATTCAATTTTCCCTGACATATTTATCCTCACCCCGTTTGTTATAATCGTTCTTGTGTTGGATCAATTATAGTACAAGAATGATCAGGAATAATATGGATACATCTACTCAGATCACCTTAACTTTAAGAGGAAAAGAATATTTTCTTCCCGGACCATTGACTGTTCAACAAGCGTTGAAGCGGATTGGATTGAATTCCGAATCATACCTGGTCGTCAGGGATGGTGAAATCATTACAGAGGATTTAGTGCTAAAAAACGGTGAAAAGGCAAGAATCGTTGCTGTCATTTCAGGCGGGAATAACCTCCCATGAGATGCCGAAAATGCGGACAAACCGCCTCCATAAATATGCACCAGCACCGCCTGTCGCTATGCAAAAATCATTACCTTGAATGGTTTATCACACACACAAAAAAGACAATTGAAAAATTTCATCTGCTCAAGGATGGTGAAAAAATTCTGGTAGCGGTATCTGGGGGAAAAGATTCGCTGGTTTTATGGGATGTGTTAAACAAACTCGGATATCCAACCGAAGGGCTCTATATTGATCTGGGAATAAATGGGACTTTTCCCTATTCCACCAAATCAAATAACTATGCGCAAGGCTTTGCTGAGAAAAATAAACTCACATTGAATGTTTATTCTGT
Source organism: uncultured Leptolinea sp. (assembly GCA_964600595.1). Taxonomy (GTDB): domain Bacteria; phylum Chloroflexota; class Anaerolineae; order Anaerolineales; family Anaerolineaceae; genus DAIOEK01. The sequence goes on along the minus strand of CAZRKL010000040.1, from coordinate 2,947 downwards.
GAAAACCGAGACAGGGAAGAACATCGCAGAACTGGTGGGTAACACCAGATTCGGGAAAGAGCGCCCATGTTCAGTGTGTGGAACCATTAAACGGCATGTGTTTAATACTACAGCCAGAGATCGCGGTTTCGATATCATCGCGACCGGACATAATCTGGATGATGAGGTGGCAGTGTTATTCACCAACAATATCAGTTGGAACCTCGAACAATTATCCAGGCAGGCACCATTGTTGCCTGAATCGGCTGGTTTTCCTCGGAAAATAAAACCGTTATGCCGATCTTATGAGAGAGAAACAACCGCTTACGCGATTCTGAGCGGAATCGAGTATATCGAAGAGGAGTGTCCATTCTCCATTGGCTCCAGAACCAATTCCATCAAAACATGGATCAACCAGCTGGAAATAGACCAACCCGGGATGAAACTTGCCTATTACACTCAATTTGTAAAACAAAAAATGACAGGCTTTCTATCCGGGGTAGAAAACCTGTCAATAAAACTCAATGCGTGCTCAAGCTGTGGACAACCTACAACATCAGAGGGATTATGCGCATACTGTAAGCTACTGGATTCTTAATCAAGCACGCTCCAGATAGTGCTCCAATTCCCAGTCTGTTACATTCATTCGATACTCTTCCCATTCCGCCATCCGTGAACGGACAAAAGCCTCATACAACATCGGACCAAGCGCGTCTTTGATTACTTTGTCTTTATCCAATTCCACCATGGCTTCCTTTAGAGAACCCGGCAATTCGGTAATTTTCATTTTCTTGCGTTCTGCTGTAGTTAATTCATAAACATTGATATCATTAAGAGGTGCAGAAGGTGTCAAACCTCGCTCAATTCCATCCAATCCTGCAGCCAGGATTACGAGGAACGTCATATACGGATTTGATGATGGATCCGGGCAACGTAATTCTGCGCGGACCGCCTTTTCCTGCCCCGGCGTAAATCGAGGTATTCGGATAAGAGCAGAGCGGTTTGTTTGAGCCCAACCTACATATACTGGTGCTTCGTAGCCGGGAACAAGTCTTTTATAAGAGTTCACAGTGGGAGCAATAACAGCAGAAAAACCGCGAGCGTGTAAAAGCTGACCCGCAATGAAGTTATACGCCAGAGAAGAAAGATGGAATGGATCCTTTGAATCAAAGAAGAGGTTGCAGCCTTTTGAATCAAAAAATGACTGATGGCAATGCATTCCGGATCCATTGATCCCAAAAATTGGCTTGGGCATGAAAGAAGCGACGAGACCATTTTGGGCAGCAATTGCCTTGACTGTATATTTTAAAGTAAGGACATTATCTGCTGTTCGGACCGCGTCATCAAAACGGAAGTCAATTTCATGCTGACCGAGGGCAACTTCATGATGCCCAATCTCAATGTTCAAACCCATGCTCAATAAAGCTTCCATGAGTTCAGTGCGGACGCGTACAGCTTCATCGTTGGGGGAGAAATCGAAATATCCGCCCACATCATGTGGAACAGGGTAAATCGACTGGGCACCATTTTTCTTTAGCAGGAAAAACTCCGGTTCAGGTCCAACATTGAAAGTCCAACCTTTTTCTTCAATCCGTTTAACAAAACGCTTCAACATACCACGTGGATCGCCGTCGAAGGGATGCCCGTCTGGTGTGAAAATGTCACAAAAAAAGCGTGCTCTTTTTAACTCCTGGGGTGACCATGGGAGAACTGCATAGGTGTTGATATCCGGGCGCAAGTGCATGTCGCTTTCCTGGATACGGGCGAAACCTTCCACTGAAGATCCATCAAACCAGATGCCATCATCCAGGGCAGTCTCCAACCTTTCGACAGGCGCGTCGAGCGATTTGACCACTCCATTGACATCCACAAACTGGTAAGAGATGAATTTAACCCCATCCTCTCTTACTTTCTCTAAAATTTGCTTTTTCTCCATAGTGCACCTCTTCCGCGATTTGATATTAAAAGAACTGGACAGATTGGAATGTCCAGTCGTTTTGGCAGGGCATCGTATATAAAAGACCCCACCATGCCGTGTGTTGCGGAGTTTTGAACCTGCTTTCGCAGGTCGGGAACCTACCCGGTAGCTCTGCCTTGACCGAAGTCTATCGCATCACTATCGTAAGGTTGGCACCCATTTTTTCAAGTGTTGGCTCAAAACGTGGGAGCAACATCACGAACACAGCAGGGCAATTTCCTTATACCACAAATTAAAGTGCATGTATAGATAATTATTAAATCCATTGGGAATGAAATCAGTTGTGGAGAACATTCCATTTACTTTAAATCAATGTTGTATTTATTAATTTTTTATTGAACCAGATTGAGAAACCGACCAATATTATTATGGCTTTATTTATCAGAAAAAAGGGGTATTCGTTTACGGAGGAACAGGTAATGAAGGAAAATGCAGAAACCACGAGTAAGCAGGCAAGAAAATCATCGATTCGAACCAAACTGCTCATGTTTTTCCTGTTATTGTCGCTTGTGCCAACAATACTGGTTGGAGTCATTTCATTTCTAAGTTCTCAGAACAATATCCAGACACTCACGTCTGAAGAACTTACAATGACAGGACGATTACAGGTAGATGCGACTGTCTCCTGGTTGTCAGAGCGCCTGCAAGATGTTGAGACTCTGGCTGATACCAACCGGGTCAAAACCATGGATCCCGAGCAGGTAAAAAGCGCCATTGATGGTTACTACAAGCTCTGGGGTATTTATGAAACCATGTTTGTTACCGATTTAACCGGCACCAGTGTTGCCACCAACACCGGTGAGGTGTTACAGCTCGCCGACCGCCAATACATCAAGGATGTTTTAGCCACTGGGAAGCCTGTCATGTCTGAACCTCTGGTGTCCAAAGCAACTGGGAATGTCATCCTTGTGGCTGCTTCTCCAGTGATGGACGGCAATAAAATGGTTGGCGTCGCTGGTATCACTTTCCCAACAAATACAATAGCTCATT
>CAZRKL010000039.1:0-17752 GCA_964600595.1 uncultured Leptolinea sp. | reverse complement strand
CCATCTTTGAGTTGATATTTAACAACCAACTGGTCCATAGCCACTTCACCCGTACCGGGATATTCCATGAGGCAATCGGCAGCAGCACAACCAGCCGGCAGGTATTTCACACCTTTTTGTAAAGCACGCATCACGCCCTCAGCGTCCACGATATACATTCCCTGCTTCACATTCACAGTCTGGATCCGCGCGTCACCATCTTGCAGGGAGGGGATTTTTGTCAAAATAACCGGAATGTACTCGTACTGAACATAATCGATGGGTCCATCATACAAACCCTCAAGGACAGACCAGGTAGATTGATTTCGAGAACTCGAATATAAATAGAGGCTTTCAGGCTCCTGCCCGATACAGACATTCAATACCGATGGGATTGGTGTCGGCGTGGGCGGTATGGGAGTCTGGGTGGGTTCAACCGAGGGTGCTGCTGTGGGTGGTACAGCTCCACTACCATTACATGCAGTTAGCAAAACGGTAGTAATGATTGTGACAAGTAAAGTAATTATTGATTTTCTGCGCATGTTCCAATCCATTTTGATGCTATTTTGTCTGAATTTGAATCAGAGGAGCGGTAATTTCGTTTAACTTGATAGGACCAAGTGGAATACCGTTTGCCTCCAACAAGAATGCGGTAATCTGCCAGTATTCATCCGGTGTTAAATACCCCGGGTTCCACCAGGGCATTGTTTCCACCATGTCATCGTGTAGAGCTTGTGCATTCCCATAATGATCCAGAACTCCAACGCCCATCACGACCGGGGCGAATGGTGGAATTTCAAAACCTTCAGGCGGATGGCGTTTGCCATGACATTCTGCCTGGAAGCAATTATTATCCGGGGGATCGAGTTCCGCGCGCCATTCATCCAAACCTTGCCCAACATCGCCATGACAGGTCATGCATACCTGGCAATAGACAAAAGCGCCCTGTTGCGCCTGGTTTGGTTGCACAGGCACTGTCGGGCAGGTGAGTGGATCATCCCTTTTGATCTGCCCGGGTACCGCGGTTTTCGGAACTATAGGCATGACCACCTTTTCGGTTGAGCAGGAAACAACTCCCATCAACAGAAACATCAGGACAATCAGTAATGGAATCAGAAGATGTGTGTATCTCTTTGCGCGCATAGCTAAAACCCATTATACATTGGAAAATTGCTCTGCTGCATTTAACATAAAAGCATCCGGGCAAAAAACAACTGCCCGGATGCTTGTTACTCAATGAAATTTTGATTATGCGCCCCGTCCACGCATTCGCGGATCCATGATGTCACGCAAAGCATCACCCACAAGGTTCCAGCCTAAAACAAATAAGATCAGCGTCACACCCGGATAAACAACAATATACCAGTATTTCACCAGCTGAGGTATCCAGCTGCGGGCAAAACTGATCAGTTGACCCCAATCTGCGTAACCTGCTTCTGTACCAATACCCAGGAAGCTGAGCGCGGCAAATGAAATGACGATGCTGCCGATGTCGAGAGATGCCACAACCAGGGTCGGGTAGATCGCATTGGGAATGATATGGCGGAGCAGGATGCGGCTGTCTTTCGCGCCTACCACCCTGGCAGCCATTACATAATCTCTTTCACGGACAGAAAGAATATCACCCCGGATCAGACGCGAGTAACCCATCCACCCGAAGGCGATCAAGGCAATGGTGGCTGGCCAAAGACCTTTCCCCAGCACAGGCGTGAGAATGGCAGAAAGCGTCAGAGCTGCCAGCAGGAATGGGAATGCCATAAATACTTCAGTAATACGCTGCAAGAGCACATCCACCCAACCGCCATAAAAAGCGGATAGGCTGCCAAGAAGGATTCCCAAAAGGAGTGTAATTCCTTCGATGATCACACCCACCTTCAAGGCGGTTCGGGCACCCCAGACTACACCGTAGAAAATATCCCACTGTCCACTCGCGGTTCCGAAAATATGAACCCATTCATCCTTGCCGGTAATCCCATACCAGAATGGAATTTCCGGTGCATTTTGCTTCCAGACAGTTCCTGGTTCCTTGGGCACGGGCGAGAACCCATCCCGCGGAATCATGTATGCGTCGCGTTTGTTCACCTGGGGAATAATCGCTGGTGCAAAGAATGCCACCAAAATGAAGAACAAGATCAAAGATGTGCCAATTACAGATAGCGGATTCCGCAAAACACCCATTAATATCCGATAGAATTCCGGACCAATCGTTTGTTCCAGCTTGCTGATCTTGCGCTGCGGGAGATCATCAATATCAATGTGTTTCAGTTCAGTTGGTGCAGTTGTCATTGGTTATCTCCTTTATGCAAGTCTGACACGCGGGTCGAGGATTGCATACAGTACATCAACTATCAAATTTGCTAATACCAATATTCCAGCAGTCATCAACGTGAAAGCCAGTACCGTAATTACATCCAGATTGGCAGCCGCAGCGCCTGCCGCGGATCCAATGCCAGGATATTCAAAAATGGTTTCGGTAATGACCACGCCGCCTAATAATCCCGCGATCAGTAAACCGCCCAGTGTAGCTACCGGGATCAGCGCGTTGGGACGAGCGTGCTTGTTCACAACGTCATTTTCTTTGACGCCTTTAGCCCGGGCAGTAACAACGTAATCCTGGCGTAAAGTCTCCAGCATGGATGAACGCGTGACCCGCAGGAAAGAAGCCCAGTTGATGTAAGAGAGCGTGATGATGGGCAGAACCATGTGCCGTAAAGCGTCCAGGAAGATATCAAACCTTCCGTTCAGGAGCGCATCAATGGTTACCAGTGAGGTATACGTTTTGAAAACCGGAGAATCAATAATGGCTGTCGCCCAATCAGAAACCCTGCCAGGCGGGAACCAGCCTAACTGCACGTAGAAAAACATGAGAACCAGCAGACCAAATACAAAAGATGGGAAAGAATATCCAATAATGCTGAACACTCTCGCCACCTGATCAATCAATTTATTATGGTTTACTGCAGCAATAATTCCCAGCCAAATACCAATTCCCAGAATGGGAACGATTGAATAAAGGGTCAATTCGATTGTTGCCGGGAATCGGCGTTTGATTAAGGCTGATACTTCCTGATTGCCCGTTCGCGAATAACCAAAATCTCCGCGTAAGATCCCGCCTTTCATTTCACCTGTTTCTGCATCTTTACGACCGACGAGCCAGTGCCAGTATTGCACTGGAATCGGATCATTTAATCCGTACCGCTTGATAATGCCGTCCATCATCCTTTCATTTTTTGGAATATCGCGAACATATAAAGCGGCACGTTCAGCGGGGCTTAAGCGTGACAACATGAGAAAAATCATGATGGTCACGCCTATGAGGATAACCGGCAGCAGTAGCAAACGACGGATTATGTATTGAGTCATGGATTTACTCCATAAATAAGAATAATTGCAAAAATTCAAGGATGGTTGGAGGGACCTGAATAATCAGGTTCCTCCAACCAAGTCATTACATTACGTTATTAGTTTTTCTTGAGGGCGTAGAACCAGTTGTCAGCATACATTGGGTTGTTGTACCAACCTTCAACGTAGCGAGGTTCGTAGTGGCGACCGCCGGCTGCGAAGAGCAGAATTCCGGGAACGGTGTCATAGAACAGCTGGTTGAATTCACCGTAAATTGCTTTACGTTTTTCGGGATCGTTCTCGCTCACACCACGGGTGTTGATTTCTTCGAACTGAGCCATGACATCAGCGGGGAGACCCTGGCGGCTGCCATAGGTACCGGTGGTGTAGGGCTGTACCCAGTTGTGGGGATCGAAGATATCAGACTGCCAACCAACCACGAACACGGGCAATTTTTTCGCGCGCTGGTTCTGGAGGAAGGTAGCCCATGGAAGACCAGTTACTTCGATCACGAATTTTTCGTCGATCGCATTGAGCTCGCCCTGAAGAATCTGGGCGATGGTCTGGCGGGCGGTATTGCCGGTGTTGTAGGCAACGGTGAAGCGGAAACCAACATCCATCAGGCTGACTTCGCCATCTTCGGCAGGAGCCCAACCATCAGCGGTTTTGGTCCACTTGGAGGCTTCAAATTCGGCTTTGCATTTCTCAGGATCGTAATCGTAGAAAGGTGCTTCCTCATCGTAACCAATCATACCTGGGAAGATTACTGATTTGGAGCGGGTGCCCAGACCCTGGAGAACATCGTTCAGATAGGTCTCGTAGTTGAAGCAGTAAGCGAAGGCGCGGCGAACGTGAACATCAGAGAAGAAGTTCTGCGGGATGCCATTGCCATCGAGATCGCCTGAACCAACGAAGTTGTTGCCACCTTCGGTATTGATGTCGAAGGCCATGTAGAGGTCGGTGCGGGAGCTGATACCACCGGTGGGGATAACGCGGATGGCGCCATCACCTGTTTCGGTGCAGTTCACGTATCCATATTCACATTCCTCGCCAACCAGGGTATCCATGATCGGCCAGTCAGCCTGTGAGCCTACAGTAATCTGATCGGCGTCACCAGCCTGGAGCATGGCTAAGCGGGTGTTGAATTCTTCAACGGATTTGATGATGACTTTCTTGATTCCGGGAACGCCAGAAGGTCCACCTTCCCAAATGGGTTCAGTGCGCCAGTAAGCTTCATTGGCGGACATGACGATTTCCTCGCCTGGTTCCCATTTATCCAGTTTGTAAGGACCAGTGCCCATGGCGCTGGAGCCAAGAGCGGTGGCGTTCAGATCTTCTGCAACCTTGCCGTAGAAATTCTGCCAGGTATCGCAAGATCCATCCCAACCGCCATTTGCCTGTACCCATGCTTTGCTCTGGATGGAACCCCAACCGCCGGTGAAGGTGGAGATGAAGGGTGCCCAGGGCTGTGCGAGGGTGAAGGTTACAGTGTTGGTCGCGGGGTCAGCAGCAATTGCTGTGGTGACTTTTTCGCAGGCGGCTTTCAAAAGAGCCGGATCGGCAGCCTGTAGTCCAGCTGCGTCGTCATCAAGAGCGCCGGATCCATCCACAACTTCGGCGATGTCATAGATACCAACACCCAGGAGGGGTTCGGTGAACAGCCACTGCGGAGAAGCGGTGCCGCCCTGCAGCAGGTTGCGCTGGAAGGTGTAAGCAACATCTTCCACGGTCAGGTCAGTACCATCGTGGAATTTGACGCCTTCACGAATCTTGAAAGTGACTTTCAAGCCATCAGGTGAAATGCCACCATTCTCGAGGGAAGGAACTTCGGTTGCCAGCTGAGGAACGAATTCAGAGGCATTGTCCTTGTTGTACCATACGAGGGTGTCATAAACCTGCATGACGATGCCGCCACCAGCGGTTTCATAATCGAAAGCGGGATCCAAAGTCTCAGGATCACCAAAGGTGGCTTCCACCCAAACGGTGGGGTCCTTGGCTGCATAGGTTACAGTCTCGGGGGTGGCAGTTACAACAATTGATTGACCATCAACGATCACGGTCTGGACAATCGGTTCAGATGTCCCACCGGGAGCGCAGGCAGCCAATACCATGGATGCCACAATAAACACAGACACTAAAACTAACAGTTTATTTCGCATTATCTCCTCCAAAAGATATTTGGTTTTTAATTAAGGAACTAAAATCGTTCCTTCACCACAAATGTAATAGGTTCCTGCAATATCACCTCCTTCGCACCCACTATGACTATACGCTAACCATATGGCAGGCTACGAAATGTCCGGGCTGAACTTCCCTGAATTCAGGTTGTTCTTCGGCGCAGATCGCGCCAGCCAGCGGGCATCGTGTCCTGAAACGACATCCGGAGGGTGGATTTACCGGTGAAGGTACATCCCCTTCCAGGATAATCCGTTGCCGCCGCTCTTCAATCACAGGGTCCGGAATGGGAACGGCACTCAGGAGCGCCTGTGTATAAGGGTGGAGCGGGTTGGTGTATAGTTCATTCCGGTCAGCCAGTTCGACAATGATACCCAGGTACATAACTGCTACCCGGTTCGAGATGTGGCGTACCATGGAAAGATCATGGGCAATAAACAGATAGGTCAAGCCCAATTTTTCCTGCAAATCTTCCAGCAGGTTGACAACCTGCGCTTGAATGGAGACATCCAACGCAGAAATTGGCTCATCGCAAACAATCAAGGATGGCTGCAGGGCGATAGCCCGGGCAACGCCAATGCGCTGCCGCTGACCGCCTGAGAACTCGTGTGGATAGCGATCCACCAGGCGGGAAGACAGACCCACGATATTCAATAATTCTTTTACTTTGTCCCGCATTTCTTTACGGGGGATGATTCCGTGCACCACCAGCGGTTCGCTGATGATTTCTTCGACCGTCATACGGGGATTTAAACTCGCGTAAGGATCCTGGAAGATCATCTGCATGCGCCGCCGTGTTCGGCGAAGATCTTCGCCCTTCAGAGCGACGAGATCGATATTTTCAAAATATACTTTTCCTGAGGTTGGGCGGTAGAGCTGCAAAAGGGTTCTTCCGGTGGTCGATTTTCCACAACCAGATTCGCCCACCAAACCCAGGGTTTCTCCCTTATAAATATTAAAGGAGACATCATCCACGGCATGAACCGCGCCCACCTGTTTTTGGATTATGACACCCCGGGTAATGGGAAAATGTTTAACCAGATGATCAACTTTGACTAGGGTGTTTTCAGGAGATGTGTCAATCATTATCGCGCCCTCCCGGTTTGAGGATCTACCCAGCAGGCAACCCGATGATTGGTACCAACCTCAATCAGTTGTGGATTTTCTGTCCGGCAATGTTCAATAGCATACCGACATCTGCTGATGAAGGGGCAGTAATTTGGCTTTTCCACCAATACCGGGGGTAACCCGCCGATGGAAGCCAGTCTTTCATGTCGCTGCTCATTCAAACGGGGTAAGCTGCCCAATAAGCCCAGTGTGTACGGATGTTGCGGGTTGGCATAAAGTGTTTTTACGTCAGCTTCTTCGATAATGTAACCAGCGTACATCACCATCACCCGCTTGGCGAGACCTGCCACAATACCCAGATCGTGCGTGATCCAGATGATTGCCATGCCAATTTCATCACGAAGGCGTTTGACCAATTCGATGATCTGTGCCTGAATGGTCACATCCAGCGCGGTTGTGGGCTCATCCGCCACCAATATCTGCGGGTTGCAAGCCAGCGCCATGGCGATCATCACTCTCTGACGCATTCCGCCTGAGAATTGATGCGGGTAATCCTCCAGGCGCATGTTCGCTTCTGGTAGACCCACCAGCTGCAATAGTTCAATCACCCGAACTTTTGCTTCATCTTTGCTCATTCCAAGATGCAGCATGAGTGGTTCAGCTATTTGCTTTCCAATGGTTATAACCGGGTTGAGGGATGTCATGGGATCCTGGAATACCATGGCAATTTTCCCACCGCGGTCCTGGCGGATTGCTTCATCCGTCATAGCCAGCAAATCACGACCCTGGAAAAGCGCTTTTCCGCCCACAATCTTGCCGGGCGGTTGAGGGATGAGCCTCAAAACTGACAGCATCGATACGCTTTTACCACATCCGCTCTCCCCCACTACTCCGAGAACTTCGCCTTCCTTTAAACTAAAAGAGACTCCATTGACTGCATGGATAACTCCTTCAGGGGTAAGGAATTGCGTCTCGAGACCTTGCACGTTGAGCAATTCTGTCATGCAATTCTGTCCTTTGGAAAGTAAATTGTAAAATACAAAAGGTACCTCGCTTCGTTCAGAGTATCGGCGTTCCTCTCTGAAGAGAAGTAAAAACAAGTATACCCAACACAGAAAAACCTGTCAACTTGCCTTATTGCATGACTGTACTAGTACGCCCGTTCAATCTTTACCAGATTCGCAGTTTCAGACATCCTCCCGTGAAATATTGTGCCTAATTTATTTCTGTGTGCACATGGAATTTTGGCGGTTTTTCAAGATGCTTTTTCACGGCACATTGGTCTGCTGCCCGAATAAGCGCATCGTGGTATTTCTCCGGAAAACCCTGCGGTACCCTGATTTCAAGATCCACTTCATCCACCATCCCGCTAACCGGATTTACCTTCAATTTCTGCATAATTGTGATTCCATCGGTCGATAAGCCCCGTTGCCGGCAGAATCCCAGCACGTAGATCCCCGCGCATGTTCCAATTGAAGAGAGGAAAGTAGCAAAAGGAGTAGGAAACTCTCCGTTTCCGCCGCCCATCATTGGTTGATCGGTTGCAATTGTAAAATTTGCAAAATGCGCGTCCACGCGAGCTCCACCCGGGAAATCAATTAACATATCCATAAAAAAATAACCCTTTCCATTTTTTTGAATAAATATTAGATGCAAACCCATACAAAAAGTGACAGAAAAGTAACCTTACAGCTTTTGATTCAGTCTACACACAGGATGAATGCCACTACCCATCCAGGATCGATTCCGGTATCATTAGTTAACTATGATTCGAGACAAGTTAGCACAAACGGATTTACTTAAAGATCTTGCGCCTGGTCAGATGGATGAAATCTGCAAACATATGGTTGCGTGCAATTTTTCAGACGATGAAACCATCTTTGAACAGGATCAATATGCTGAATATTTATATATTGTTCTCAAAGGCGAAGTATGTATCCGCTTCAAACCCCATGATGGAGAGAAACTTGATGTTGCCAGATTAGGTCCCGGGCAGGTTTTCGGCTGGTCGTCTGTTCTTGGCAGAGCAATTTACACTTCAGCGGCGATTAGTCTCTCAACGACAGAATGCGCAAAAATCAGGGGGAAGGATCTGCAGAAATTATGCGAAAACAATCCGGATACCGGCATCATTATTATGGAGAGACTGGCAGGCGTTATTGCTGAAAGACTCTCTGAAACAAACGAGCAAATCTTTAATTTGTTATCAAAAAACCTGGGACAAAAAAGGCGAAACTCAGCACAGGAGGAATAATGGAAACCCCCAATTCTGATTTTTCACCACAAGAAAGAATGGAAGCACTGATCCAGCAACTTAATGCATATATTGAACACTATCATGGCGGTTCAGTTGAGTTGATTTCTTTTGATGGAAAAGATGTAAAAGTGAACCTCGGAGGAGCCTGCACAGGCTGCCCCCTCTCTGAAAGCACACTCCACGGCTGGGTTGAAGGAACCATCCGTCAATTTTTCCCGGAAGTGGAAAAGGTGGAAGCATCCAAACCATAGGCTCAGGAACAAAACACAATTGACAAAAAACTGAGAGAAAAAATCTCTCAGTTTTGTTTTATATTCTAAAGAAAGTATTCCTGCCAATTACTCAATAAATACTTCAACATGTTCTCCATCCTGGTCATCGTACACATCAATCACCTTGCCTGTGGCGCCACTCTGCAGGAAGTCTGAAAGGATCTTTTGATCTAACCCTTCAACCTGGGGGGAGAATTTTGCGCCCATCTTCATACCTGCATTCACCAGACTCAGCGGCAAACGGACATTGACACGGTTTTTTCCGGTGTTTGTATCAGTCACCACAACCCGAAACCATTGCGCACTCCCTCGTGAGGCAGACGGTAATTCTTTATCCAGATCCCGTTTACCTCTCGCTTCATTGCCAAGCCGATCCAACAATTCTATCCCCTCTTCAGCGGTAATCTTGCCATCCTGGATCAACTTGAGGATTTTTAATCGTTCGGGTGATGGTGTCATTTCAATTACTCCCATATTTATTATATACCAATCAGACTCATTTTTTCTGGAACATCTCCTGCCGAACCGTATGATAAAGGTTTTCTGCCTTAAGCTCAGATAGTGAATAGCAAGGCGCTTCAAGGTGGTCTGCAAGAGATTGGGCTAAACCTTGATCAAATGCGGCGTGCTCCATATTGATCACCACACTTCTGAAATTTTCAAAGGCCAGTTGCTTGGCGATGCGATAGGATTCCTCCAGGGGAGGAAGATCACCAAGAGCTACATTACCTGCCCCATCTGTGAGAACAATCAAGAGCGGTTGGATGTCTGGGTGTAGATTTTTCTCGCGTTTCAGAACTTCATAGGACAACTTCAAACCGGCGGGTAGAGGCGTTTTTCCACCTACGGGGATATCTACCAGGGCTTTCTGTGCAAGAAAAATCGAATTGGTTGGCGGCAGAACTAACGTGGCGCGGTCTTTCTGAAACACGATCAAACCGACCCGGTCGCGCCTCTGGTAAGCATCGGTGAGTAAAGAGAGGATGGCTCCTTTGGTTGCGGTCATTCGCTCTGCAACAGCCATGGACCAGGAGGCATCCACCAGAAATAAAACCAGGTTGGAGGCTCTCCGCACCCTTACTTTTTTCTGAAAATCAGCTTTCTTAACCGAGAAAGCAACCTTGTTTTTCTCGTTCTTTCGTTCTTTTTGGAAAGGTGCCGCAGCCCGGAGGGTAGCGTCAAAAGCCAGGTCTCTGGCGGCATCTTCTGCCGGGCGAGCCTGGATATATCGGCCGCGTTTACGGTCGGTGTGAGTTCGGGAACGTTTTCCGCCCTGCTGGCGGACCATCTTATCTAGAGGAGTATCCAACCTGCGCGGTTGAAAAGTTTCGCCGGCAGATACATTCCTGCCGCCTTCCCACCACTTGGCGTTTTGGTCATCGAACACATTTTGTACTGCCTGGAGTTGACCTGCGTCTGGTGTTTCAGGACCTTCCTGCTGGTCATCTAAATCGTTTTTTTTTGAGCCTCTGAGCTCTGGGGAGCGTCCATCTGCGGAACTTCCTGCTTCTCCTGCTCGCCTGTTTGATTCTCAAGCTGGCTGATCCGCTCTTGAAGATCTTCAAGGCTTACTTCCATCTGCTGGAAAGGTCCCCGTTTAATGCGGTGCGGCAACGCGAGTTCCGCCGCGAGTGCAATATCATGCTCGTTGATGGCCAACCTGCCATCAAATGCCGCCTGCGCCCGTGCCGCCTTCAGAATAACCAGGTCCGAACGGTGACCATCCACGTTGAGGGAAGTGGTCAACGCGGCAATTGCCAATAAATCACGCTTTGTATAAGTGATGCTATCCAGTAACTTCCGCGCCCGGTCTATTTGCAGGGAGAGATCATCTTCTTTTCCAGAAAAATGGGACCTGAAATCTTCAGGGTTTCCTTCAAATGCCAGGTTGCGTTCCATAATTTGGACCCGTTCTCGAGCATCACGAATTCCGTGAATATCTACGGAAAGGGCAAACCGATCCAGCAACTGAGGACGCAAGTCGCCTTCTTCTGGGTTCATGGTTCCAACCAGGATAAATCTTGCCGGGTGGCTGAAGGAAATACCTTCCCGTTCCACGATATTCATACCCATTGCAGCAGAATCCAGTAAAACATCTACCACGTGATCATCCAGCAGGTTGACTTCATCGATATACAGCATGCCTCGATTGGCAGCTGCAAGAACTCCGGGTTCAAACCTTCGTTCGCCCTGTTGGATAGCTTTTTCAATATCCAGCGTTCCGACCACTCTGTCTTCGGTGGCTGATACCGGCAGGTTGATGAAAGGGGTGGGCTTAAAATCTGTCGGGAGAGGTCCTTCCCGTTCAGAACGTTCACGGCATTCAGTACACCATGATGCTGGTTGATCTGGATCGCATCCAAATCTGCAGCCACTGACTACTTTTACGCGCGGTAATAAGGCTGCCAACGCCCTCGCTGCTGTAGATTTTGCCGTTCCACGTTCACCACGAATCAACACGCCACCAATGCGTGGATTTACAGCATTAAGAACCAATGCTCGGCGCATTCGGTCTTGTCCTACTATTGCGGTGAATGGAAAAATGGTCGGCATGGCAGCTCCCGGATAAATAATATTCCTATACTCGTGAAAGTTTACCACTATCAATCATTGCTATCAACACATGTACAGCTTATGTACAAACAGCAGAATTAAAAGGTGACTTACAATAATATTATGGATGCGAACCAACAAACTCAGGAGACCAGATGAGAATTCAACCACTAAGCCGATTATTACTGCTTGCAGCGATAGCTCTGACCGGATGCAATCCCCACCCTGAGGCTATCTTTAAACCAGTACAAGAAGAAGAACCTTACAAGATATCCGGAGACTTCACCTATTCAAATGATTTTGTTCTTGAAACTTATTACGTTGAGCAGGCGGCGGCTTTAGCTGATATGCACGGTTTTGTAATTCGAGATCAGGAGTGGATCACTCCGGTGGAATCGCAGGTTCTCGGGTTTATGGATGTGGATTACGACAATAACAAGGGAACATACAGCATTAGCCTGCCAGTTGCGCCAGAAGGGCTCTTTAATGATGTCGATCAAGATGACCAATCTGACCGGGGAGTTCAGATATTCGCTGCATCTTACTGGCCGAATCTGACTGGAGGTCCATACTCTGAGGGGGATGACCCTTCATTTGGTTGGCCTAGTTATCTCGCTTCCATTAAGACGGATTCCGAAAACCAGGATGAAGTAATTGGCGGGAAGCTGGTCATCTGGTCACCCGATGATCAGCAGCAATTTCCATCTGATTTTGGTATAGACGGCTTACTGTTCACAAAAGACGACCCTGTAAGTGCAATCCCAGCAGGTTATTCTGTCGTTGATCTGGATGTAAAACCATTTGGAATTATCAGAGATAGTATTCCAGAGCTGACTCTCTATGAACCAACCGACCTCGAGGTGAAGGACTTTTCTGCAGACACATTTGTCGATGCGTTCAATAAAATGTTCACTATTGTGGAAAAGGAATATGCGTTTACTGATGTTCCGGGCAAATCTCCAGATTGGAAAGCCCTTCGTGCAGAAATTGAGCCTATGGTAAAAAATGCTCAAGACAAGAATGATAACGCAGCATTTTATGAGGCTATGCGCCAGTTTACCCTTGCATTCAAAGATGGTCATGTAGGTATTTCGGGTGACAATACTGCTGATATGGCGTACTCAAAGGCTATCAGCAGCGGGTATGGTCTGGCCATTCGAGTTTTGGATAACCTGCAGGTTGTGGTCAGTTATGTCACTCCGGGCGGACCAGCACAGAATGCCGGCATCCAAAGAGGCGCTATCATCACAGCCTTGAATGATACGCCCATCCTGAGTGCCATCCGGTCTGTCGAAGCATACTCCGGTCCCTTCTCTGCCAGCTTTACGCGTGAGTATCAGCAAGCCAGGTATCTGACCCGGGCTCCTTTAGGCGAGACATCGAAGTGGAAATTTACCAATCCCGGCGGACAGGAACAGGAGGTCACCCTCATCGCCGTTAATGAGACAGAGAGCTTTGACTATAGTTCGACTTACAAGAATATGGACCCGAATGCGCTCCCGGTAGATTTTTCGGTCTTTTCAGATTCTTCCATCGGCTATGTACAAGTGAACTCCAACTATGACGACTTGAATTTAGCCATCAGGTTGTTTGAACGGGCATTGATAACATTTGAAAACAACAATGTGGATACCATCATTATTGATATGAGGCTGAATTTTGGCGGATCCCCCCTTGGATTGGCGGGATATCTTACAAACGAGGTTATCGAACTTGGCCAGCTGGAGTACTTCAGTGAAAAGACAGAGAAATTTGAACCCAGCGGAGTCCGGGATAAAATCCTGCCTATGACCCGTCAGTTTGATTTTTCAAATAAGATTTTGCTGGTTGGTGATGGCTGCGCGAGTGCCTGTGAAATTGAAGCTTACGGTTTCAGCCAGGTCCCAGGAATGGAGGTTTTTGGTGAAACTCCCACGGCTGGCGTTGAAGCGGAAGTTGCCCGCGGTCAGTTCATATTACCCGGGGGGATAAGTTTACAAATTCCTACCGGTAGATTCACTTTGCCGGATGGCAGTATCTTCCTGGAAGGCGAGGGAGTGCAGCCAACCCAAAAAGTGCCTGTCACCATTCAGAGTGTCTTGACTGAGGATGACCCGGTAATTTCTGCGGTGATTAATTACCTGTTCATGCCAGCGGGTGCAGGTGTCACCCCATCTGCAGATCCGGTGATTGAACCCAAAGAAGAAGGAGTAAAGATCCTGGAAACGGGCAACCCGCAAACTCTCGAGGGTCTGGCGAATGAGAAATACCCAAATACGACCGAGTCGGGAAAAACTTATACGTATACAGTTGAACTTACCGAGAATTCTCCCCTTTTCTGGTACACCTACTGGTGTGCAAAAGATAAAACGCTATTAGCCAATATATATAAAAATATTCAATTCCAATTTGCCATAAATAGCAAAATATTGGCTGACCCAGACAAACTCATCACCTACGATGTTCCGGGCACAGAAAGCCAGTGCAAGTTTGTCGGTTATTACATCAGCGACTGGACTGAAGGTGAACATCACCTGCAAACCAGGACAATTATCTTGAGAGAAATTAGCGATGGAGTGGCAAAGTATCAACCAAGGTCATTTGATTACGACTATACTGTCTACGTTGATACACCAAATGGTAATTGATTAACCCGCTAACAAAATGAGCCTCACAGATCTGTGAGGCTCATTTTCAAACCATTTATTCTTATCCTTTTAAGGATCCCGCCATCATACCGCGGAGGAAATAATTCCCGAGGAATATGTAAACCAGCAGGGTGGGAACTGCGGCAAGGAAAGATCCCGCCATTTGAACATTCCAGGCAATGATCTGGGAACCAGCCATGTTGTTCAGCGCAACCGTTACCGGCCAGGATTCAGATTTTGTCAACGCGACTGCAAAGAGGAAGTCGTTCCACGCAGAGGTGAACTGCCAGATCAATACCACTACATAACTGGGTATCGAAATGGGGAGAAGAATTTTTGTGTAAATGCTGAAAATATTAGCGCCATCAATTCGAGCTGCTTCCAACAATTCCTTGGGGATGGTCGCGTAATAATTGCGGAAAGTCAGTGTTGTGATAGGGATGCCATAAATTACGTGCGTCAAAATTAATCCTGGAATTCCACCATACAGATCAATCCGGCGCATGAAATCTACCAGAGGGATCAAGATCGATTGATACGGGATGAACATTCCAAACAGGATGAGGGGAAAGATAATATCTGCACCTTTGAATTTCCATTTTGCCAGAATATATCCATTTATCGATCCCAGAATGGAAGAGATAATCGCCGCGGGTACAACCATCATAAAGCTGTTCGCGAGAGCTGGAGCCAGATTTTTGAACGCTTCGCGGAAGTTATCGAAGTGAATGCCGTATTTGGGCAGATCCCACATTGTCTGCAAGCTAATTTCATCAAAGCTCTTAAATCCCGTTATAAGCATGAGATATACCGGAATGAGGAAGAAGATGCTTGCAAATACCAGGGGAATGTACAGGAAGAACCGGGATTTAGAGCGGGTCATAGTGATTCCTCCGTACGCAGGCTATAACGAATATAAGGAATAACCAGGATTGCCACACTGATTAGCAACAGAATTCCTATCGCAGCACCTCTGCCATAGAAGAGCCCATCGAAAGTGACCTGCCACATGTAAATCGCCGGTACATCCAACGCGACCTGCTTCCCTGCTATCGCGTAAATCAAATCAAACACTTTCAAAGACATGTGCCCCAAAATGATGAGGGCGCTTAATGTAATCGGGCGCATCAATGGAAGAATGATGTGCCGGTAAATTTCCACTTCGGTTGCTCCATCCACACGGGCTGCTTCGCGGAGCTCCTGCGGAACACTTCGTAAACCACTGAGATACAAAGCCATCACATAACCTGACATTTGCCAGATTGCCGGAAGAGCAATAAATGCAATTCCCCATTTGGGAGTGGTATACCAGGTGTTTATTAAAAAATCCAAACCCATCTTGTCAAATAACAGGTTTAATCCGCTTAATCTTTCGCCCATAGCCGGATTCATCAACCAGCGCCAGGCAACCCCGGTGACAATGTAAGAAATCGCCATAGGGAAGATGAAGAGACTCCTGAAGAATCCCTCTCCTGGCAAATCTTGATCAAGCAGGATTGCTAAAATCAGACCCAGTAGCAGCGCGCCGCCCACAAATAATACTGTGAAAATTACTGTGTTTCGAATATCAATTTGGAAACGGGGGTCTTTGAATAAATCCAGATAGTTTCTGGCTCCAACAAAAGTGTAGTCAGGTAACAAACCTTTCCATTTACTCACCGACACCCTTCCCGACCAGAGGATAAAACCATAAATGAAGACAGCAACTGCAATAATGGAAGGGGAGATCAGCGCAATACCAATGAGCCGCTCTTTATCTTTACCCATAACGATTTCCTAATAACTTGAGAGAATGGGGTGAGTGAAAATTCACCCACCCCATTCATTTTTTATACAACTTAATTTACTTGCACGGACCGCTTGAAACGCAGGCTGCGGTTAATGCAGTTTGGAAGCCGGCGATATCGCGGGTTCCCAGGAACAGACCCAGGGAGGTATCAATTTCGCTCTTCCAGGAGTCATTGGCTACCACGCCGTGGGTTAGAGAACCAACAACAGTGTTGGAAGCCCAATCGGCCATGGCAGACTGCAGATAAACATCATAGAGGGCTTTGTCGCCATCAGAGCGGGCGGGGATGGATCCCTTTACGGGGTTAAATGCATCCTGTCCTTCTTTGGAACCGCACAGGGTCAGCCAGGCAATTGCTGCTTCGCGATCAGGTGCGTTGGTTGCCAGAGTGAAGGAGTCGGAAAGGAACTGGAAAGTTCCCACGGTGCCAGGAACTGGAGCCCAACCGAAATCGGTCTCGGGGGTCTTGCCAAGTTCTTTGAAGTAACCTTCAGCCCAGTCGCCCATGACATTGAAGGCTGCCTGTCCGCTGATAACCAACTGAGAAGCATCCTGCCAGGTGAGGGAGGTTGCATCACTATTGGTGTAACCAAGGATTTTATCGAAGTTTTCGAGAGCAGCAGTAACTTCAGCGCTATCCCAGGCGGTGGTTCCATCCCATAGACCGTTGTATTTTTCAGGTCCGAGGGTGCCAAGGAGAACGGTTTCCAACAGGTGTAAAGCTGTCCACTGTTCGCCCATAGCCAGAGGAGTCTCCACACCGGCTGCTTTGAGGGTTTCTAAAGCAGCAAAGAATTCATCCATGGTTGTAGGTACGGTCACACCATTGGCTTCGAGAACCGCCGGGTTGTACCAGAGCACGTTAGCGCGGTGGATATTAACGGGAACGGAGTAGATGTTACCTTCATTCGAGATCAGGGGGATCAGGGTATCGGGCATAACATCCAGCCAGCCATTTTCTTCGTAAAGGAAGTTCAATGGTTCGATCTGTCCGGCTGCTACGTAAGTACCGATTAGTTCCTGACCAGCATGACCCTGCCAGCTGTCCGGGGGATCCCCAGCCTGAAGG
This sequence comes from uncultured Leptolinea sp., assembly GCA_964600595.1. Classification (GTDB taxonomy): domain Bacteria; phylum Chloroflexota; class Anaerolineae; order Anaerolineales; family Anaerolineaceae; genus DAIOEK01. The sequence goes on along the minus strand of CAZRKL010000039.1, from coordinate 621 downwards.
CGGGTAGCCAGAACAGCACGGGCATTGGTACCAGCGCCACCAGCAACTGCAGCGTTCACAAATTCGATCTCAGGATGCTGTTCGGCAAAGATCTTGATCATAGCATCAAGACCAGCTGCTTCACCACCACCGGTCCACCAGGAAAACACTTCCACTTTTTTGCCTGCAGCAGGAGCTTCAGGTGCAGCGGGTTCAGCGGGTGCAGCGGGCTCAGCCGGAGCAGCAGGTTCCGCAGGTGCGGCGGGTTCAGCGGGTTCAGCGGGCGCGGCAGGAGCAGCGGGTTGGCAAGCTGCAAGAACAAAAGCCATAATGAGCATGACACTCAGAAAAGGTAAAAACTTCTTATACATACTTATCCTCCATTTGAATAGTAAGAACAAACGACATTTCAGTTATAACAAGGATATTATTCGGTTTCAATCACCTCCTCTCAAGGTCTTATTTCTTTCCTAGCGTCTGATACAAATTTACTTCATTAAATGCATTCAACATGACCAGGGTCGCAGCGCCAATGGCAACTGCATCGGAGCCCAATTCACCTAATACCAATCTTTCCCGATGAATACCAAAAGGTATGGAACGTTCTCTTATGGAACTCAGCACCGAGTTTAAGAATAAGTC
>CAZRKL010000038.1:0-17773 GCA_964600595.1 uncultured Leptolinea sp. | reverse complement strand
CCCATGGGCATATTCCCCTGGTAAGTGATAAACCATTGGGGTGGTTGGCAAAACTTCAGAATTTACCTGACCTTGAGCATGTTCCCCTAAAACAGATCATCTACCTGGATATCGAGACAACCAGCCTTTCTAAGGCATCAGGAAATTTGCCTTTTTTGATTGGATTATGTCAGGCATCCGATACTCATGTAATTATCAGGCAAATATTCATGCGTTCGCCAGCAGAAGAAAAATCTGCTCTGGTGGAACTGATCCGTTTGATTGATGGTGCAGAAGCCGTGGTGACATATAATGGCGCCAGTTTTGACCTGGATATTATCCGCTCAAGGCTGCAGTTGCACAGGCTACCGGATCCTTTTGTACAGAGTAAGCATTTAGATTTATTGCACGTTACGCGCAAACTCTGGAGAAACACCCTGCCCAGCCGCTCGTTGGGGTATTTGGAAATGGGTCTTTTAGGAGTAGCGAGGAACGAATTTGAAATCCCAGGTAGTCAGATACCTCAAATCTATTATGACTATATTCGTACAGGAAATTCCGAACTGCTGCCAGGGGTTTTGTATCATAATGAAGTCGATATCATATCCCTGGCTGCCCTTATGGTTTATATCCTGGGACCTGATTGCCAACAGCCAACCTACAGTGCGATGCATGAAGTAGACGAAAAATCAAAAATAGTGATTGACTGTATTCTCACTGGAAAGGCCATTCCAAGCAATAAAACGAGAAAACAAACAATATCGAAGCAAGCACTACTACAAAAAGATATCCAAGCCTCGCTCACACTTGTTGGTAATTTTATAAAAGAAAATAACTATACGCAAGCTCTGGAATTATTATCTGATCTGCAACTCAAAGCCCAAGAATCAAAAATGGCACCATTTTCAAGGCGTCGATTGGATACAATAATTCAAACAAAATTGGATGAAATCAATAGCAGAACAAATAAGAAGATCTAATATTATATACTCCTCCATGATTATTGGTAAAATACATCGGTAAGGGTTCTATAACATTTTTGAAGATAGGACGCTGATATGTCTGATCCAAATGAATTCCCGTATCCGTTTATTGATAAAATCATAATTCCAGAAATTGAGATAAAGAACAGAGTAAAAGAATTGGGGCAAATGATTGCCCGAGATTATCAAGATTCTGAAAATTTGCTCTTGCTAGGGCTATTACGAGGATCAGTAGTATTTATTACTGACCTGATGCGAAATATCCATCACCCCATGACAATGGATTTCATGTCTGTATCTTCCTACGCGGGATCAGTATCCAGCGGATTTGTCAGAATCGATTCTGACCATAAAACAAATATTAATGGTTGGGATGTCATATTGATTGATGATATCGTTGATTCCGGCTACACCATCCACACCGTTCGTAAGCTTCTCCTGGACCGAAAACCTAAATCCCTTCGTGTTTGTGCCCTATTAGATAAGGTTGAAAGGCACAAAATTGACATTACAATTGATTATTACGGATTTAAGATACCAGATTATTTTGTAGTAGGTTATGGTCTGGATATTGATGAAAAAGGCAGAAACTTGCCGTATATTGCTTCAGTAGATTTGCAAAAATACAATGATTTAAGGAAATCTATATGAGCATTTCAATTGCTGTCGGAATGCAATGGGGGGACGAAGGCAAGGGACGGGTAGTTGACCTGCTTTCTGAAAAAGCTGATATTGTAGCTCGCTTCAATGGCGGGGACAACGCTGGCCATACTGTTACTGTTGCAGAAAAAATATTTAAGCTGCACCTGATTCCTTCCGGAATTATTCATGAACACACTATTGGTATTCTGGGCAACGGTCTGGTAATCAATCCGGCCACTTTGCTCGATGAAATAAAACAGCTTCAGGATGCTGGAATACACATCACCCCGGATCGGCTATGGATTTCCGATGCCGCGCATCTGATTACACCAGCGCACCGTATGCTCGATAAAGCCCAGGAAATATCACGGGGAGCCAGTCAGATTGGAACCACAGGCCGGGGGATAGGACCATCTTATGTCGACAAAGCTGCCCGGAAAGGGATTCGAGCTGGACAAATCCTCGATGAGAACGGCCTGGAACCCATCCTTCAAAAGCATTTTAGAGATGTATCCAATCTGATCGTAAGGGTATATGATCAGCCTGCCCTCGAGGTGGAATCTCTTGTAAGTGAATATCTTCTTTTATGCGCTCAGTTGCGGCCATTCATTCGGAATATTGGTTCGAATATTCGTAAATCTGCCTCAAATAATATGCATATCCTCGCTGAAGCAGCTCAGGGAACCTTGCTTGATTTAGATCATGGAACCTACCCATTCGTCACAAGCTCTTGTACAACCGCGTGTGGGGTTTTCAGCGGTCTGGGGTTAGGAATTCAACCAGTTGAACGGATCATTGGTATCACAAAAGCATTTCAAACCCGGGTGGGAGCCGGATCATTTCCTACCGAACTCGATGGAGAAATCGCTGCCATGCTGCGCGGAACCGGTTCCAATCCCTGGGATGAGTTTGGCACAACTACCGGGAGACCACGACGGGTAGGTTGGTTGGATCTGGTTCTTCTGAAATACGCAGTCGAGGTAAACGGCACAACAGAACTATTTCTCACAAAACTGGATATCCTATCTGGAATTGGGAATATTTCTTACTGTACAGAATACAACGTTAATAATATGGTCTACAAAGATCTGAGCATGCCCGGAGGAGCAACTGCTCTTGATCAATGCCAACCTGTTTATCAATCCCTTCCCGGGTGGAACGAAGATGTTCGTAATATTCGAGACTGGCAGAAATTACCCAAACAGGCTCTGTCATATATTCAACTCATTGAAGACTACTGCAACGTTCCTGTCAATGCTGTCTCAGTCGGTCCAGAACGAAACGCAGTGATTTTCCGGTAAACCAATATGGATTATTCCACTTATCAAAGCCCATATTCCTTTCGTTATGGCTCATCAGAAATGAGGCATATCTGGAGTGAATTTAACAAACGGCGCTTATGGAGATATTTGTGGGTGGAATTGGCTGAATCACTGTCTGCTTTTGGTTTGGTTAGCGCGGAACAGATTGCAGATTTACATGCTCATCAAAATGAAGTTGATATACCAGCATCACTGAAAGTAGAAAAAGAGATCCATCATGATTTAATGGCTGAAGTGAGGGTGTTCGCCAGTCAATGCAAACTGGGTGGAAAAGTGATCCATCTGGGCGCGACATCCATGGATATTAAAGATAACACTGACGCGTTGTTAATCCGCCAGAGTATGGATCTGATCTTATCCAGACTGCGTGAAGTATTACTCAGTTATGCTCATCTAATTCTGAAAACAGCAGATCTACCCTGTATGGCATTCACGCATCTTCAGCCTGCCGAACCGACTACCTACGGCTACAGGTTTGCTTCCATTTTGCAGGATCTGGAAGTGGATTTTCAAGCACTAACAGTATTAAAAGACGAATTCAAAGGCAAGGGATTTAAAGGAGCTGTTGGTAATGCTGCTCCGTTTATTGAATTACTTCAGGATCCAGATCTTTTTGAAAAATTCGAAAATAGCATAAGCATAAAAATCGGTCTGCCATTCTTCCAGATAGCAACTCAAACTTATACCCGAAAACAGGAATTAACCCTGATTAACGCTCTGGCAAATCTTGCTGGTACAGTGTACAAGGCTGCTTTAGATATGCGCTTGCTCCAATCTGCTGTTTTCTCTGAAGTATCAGAGCCTTTTGCAGATAACCAAGTGGGTTCATCCGCCATGCCATTCAAACGGAACCCTATACAATTGGAGAAAATCGATTCTCTTGCCCGGCTTATATCTACTTACCCGTCTGTTGCCTGGGGGAATTATGCCCACTCCATGCTGGAAAGAACTTTGGATGATAGCGCAAACCGAAGAACCATGTTGCCAGAATCCTTTTTAATAAGTGATGAAATCCTGCTTAATTTAAATAACATTATCAACGGATTGAATATCAAGAATTCATTCATTCAGGTGAATCTTGAGAAATTTGCACCCTTTTCGGCGACAGAAAAGGTCATGCTAATGGCGGTCAAAAATGGTGGGGATCGTCAGGTTATCCACGAACGGCTTCGTGAACACGCAATGACCGCATGGCAGCGTATCGAACAAAACCAACCAGGCGGATTGTCCGAACTAATCAAGAATGATTCATCCATCACCAAATATTTATCCTCAATAGAGTTAGATGAATCATTTGATGTCACCAATTATCTGGGTTTATCCATAACCCGCTCACGAGAACTGGCTTTGCGCGTTCTGGAACATTATCGTTCCTCTTAATTTTCCTTAAGCCAATCATCATAATCAGCATGTGTTAACAGTTTTCCGGTCTGGATATTCTGCAGTTCTTGATTGGCGATCTGTTCTTCAATTAAGTTCGCTACAGATACTTTCTGTAATGTTGCTGTTTTTACAATTTGTGCCGCTGCCTGGTATCCGATCAATCTTGTCAACCCGGTGATCCAAATTGGGTTTGCCTCCAGCCATTTGATAATTTTCTCATGATTTATAACAATTCCGTTCAGGCACTTACGATTCAATGTAAGTAATGAATTCGTCATTAATTGCTGCATTTCCAGCAGGTTTCTGGCGATGAGCGGCATCATCACATTCAATTCCAGCTGGCCAGCCTGGCCAGCCAGCATGATGCTATGGTCCAAGCCCATTACATGATACATGACCATATTGACCATTTCAGGCATAACTGGATTAACTTTCCCTGGCATAATACTGCTGCCGGGTTGCACAGCAGGCAGATTGACTTCATTAAGCCCTGTCTCCGGTCCAGATGACAATAATCGCAGGTCATTGCATATTTTTGTTACACTAACAGCGATTGTGCGTAGAGCAGATGAATAATTTACAAAATCAGCCATTGATTGCATGGTCTCGTACAGATCATCAGCGGGTTGCAGGTCCAGCTGAGAATATTCCTTGAGATAAGTCACCATTTTATTTTGATAATCCGGAGGGGTATTCACACCGCTTCCCACCGCAGATCCTCCTATGCCTAATCGTCCCAGCCGCCGACAAGCACACTCAAGCCATTCCATATCCCTTTCAAATATCCGCGCGTAAGCACCAAATTCTGCTCCAATAGTGATTGGGGCGGCATCCTGTAAATGTGTACGCCCTGATTTCTTAACTGCTTGATAATTATTTTTGAGATTATTAAGGGTTGCGATACACTCGTTTATGGCTATCATCAATGCGACATTCTTTTTCATGCAGCCTAGTCGGATGGCGGTCGGGATAACATCATTGGTGGACTGCCCCATGTTTACATCGTTGTGTGAATCAACGATGTACTCACCCTTTTTTCCGCCCAAGATTTCGGTAGCCCGGTTGGCAATGACTTCGTTGATATTCATGTGGTGACTGGTACCAGCACCCGCCTGAAAAGGATCAACTACAAATTGATCCTGCCAATCTGGATTACTGACATCTTCACATGCTAGTTGTATCGCTTTCGATTTCTCAGGATTTTGCCATCCTGCTTCCATATTTACCCGCGCTGCGCATCTCTTAATTATGATAACAGAACAGATATAATCCCAATCTGGTTTTTCCCCGCTTATTTTAAAGTTTTCTATCGCCCTCTGTGTCTCCGCCCCATAATATGCAGCAAAAGGTACTTTTACATCACCCAGACTGTCTTTCTCGATTCTGAATGATCCCTTTATAGTTTTCATGAAATACTCCGGAAATTGATATTTTCAATTATAGTAGTAAAAGACCTTCTGTATTTGCCAGAAGGTCTTGAATATTTCTATATTGCTTTAGCTTTTTCCTGGATCATCTTGACTGCCTGTGATATCGCGCGCTCTAGTTTGGACGCATCCTTGCCTCCCGCTTGCGCCATATTGGGTCTACCTCCTCCGCTCCCTCCGACGACTTGCGCAGCTTCTTTGACAAATTCTCCTGCGTGGAATCTCTTCGCCAGCAGATTATCTGATACCGCACAGATTATCACCGGTCTATCATCGAGGGCGCTCCCCAGGATTACAACGCCAGTTGGATAGCGTTCACGGAATAGATCCGTTAACCCGCGCAGTGTATCTGCATCTACTTTGTCAATTACTGACCCGAGTACAGCTATGCCATTAATTTCCTTTACGCCTGTCAGTGTGCGTTCAAATTCAATTCTCGCCGTTTGTTGCCGCAGAGAATTAATAATTTTTCTTGATGATTCCAGCTCTTTGACTACAGTTTCTGCTTTGGCAGGTAATTCTTCCACAGCTGTCGATAGAACGCTGGAAGCATGTTTCAACAGGCTTCTCTGATGCCGTACGATTTCATAAGCAGCGCGTCCGGTAACTGCTTCAATTCTTCTTACGCCTGCTGCCGCGCTGCCCTCACTTGTAATAATGAAAAGTCCTATATCACCCGTTTCATCCACATGAGTACCACCACACAGCTCATATGATATTCTTTCATCATCTCCAATGGAAATGGTTCTCACTTTTTGCCCGTATTTTTCACCAAATAAAGCGGTTGCTCCATCAGATAGCGCTTCCTGGAGTGTTTTCTCCTTAACGGTGAGATTATAGTTTTGCATTATATCTGCGTTCACACCGGCTTCAATTTCATCTAATTGTGCGGAAGTTACTGCTTCATTATGGTTGAAATCAAATCTGAGTTTATCCGGTGCTACCAGTGAGCCTGCTTGAACAGCGTGTGGACCTAATATTTTGTGCAGCCAGGCATGCAATAAATGCGTTGCAGTGTGATTTCGCCGTATATTCTGCCTGCGTTTGCTATCTACGCGCAAACTAGCATTTTCATTTACGCTTATTGATCCTTTTACTACTTTACCCTCATGCACAATCACACCTGTTGCAGGTTTACGCAGCCTGATGACTTCAAATATGCCCAAAGGAGACTCAATCCATCCTGTATCGGATACCTGCCCACCAGATTCAATGTAAAGACAGGTTTCCGGCAAAATAATCTCCGCCTCTTCTCCCTCTTCCAAATTCTTTACAGTGTTGCCGTCCTTTAGTATGGCAAGGACATTTCCCTGTATTTCCAATCTGGTGTATGGATCATACTTCACTCCGGATGCAGGGAGCTTTCCGGTAGATTGTAAATCTTCCAATACTTCCCGGTAGATTTCAACGTCTTCCCCCCCCAATTCTCCCATTCCTTTGCCAGCACCAGACGCAAGCTGATGTTCTTTCATGGCTGCCTGAAAACCAGCCTGGTCAACGTCGTATCCTTTTTCTACAAGGACATCACGGGATAATTCAAGTGGCAGACCATGTGTCGCGTATAACTCGAAAGCTTTTTCCCCAGAGAGTGTTTTTTCGCCTTTCGATTCCATTTCTGTAACAAAATCTTCAAGTTGCCCAATTCCGGTTTCAAGGGTCCTATGGAATCTCTTTTCTTCCCTGGTCAGCGTGTCAAAAATGACCTGCTTATTCTTTTTTACCTCAGGATAAGCATCCCCATAGATCTTTATGACGCCTTCAGCCACTTTGGCCATAAATGGTTCATGCAAACCTATTTTTCCTCCAAAACGGGCAGCCCGACGGATGATCATCCTGCAGACATAATTACGTCCTGTATTTCCCGGGACAACCCCATCGGCAATCAGAAAACTGGAGGTACGAACATGGTCAGCAATAACTCTGTAGGGAGTAATATTTGCTTCAAGTTCTTCGTCAGTATGTCTGGTAATTTGTTGGGTAATTTTCAGCAATGGGAACAGCAGGTCTGTTCGATAATTTGATGTTACATTTTGAAGTACTGATACTACCCGCTCCATTCCCATTCCTGTATCAACGTGTTTGGCGGGTAGCGGTTCCAATTTTGTCGGGCTCAAGCGATTGTACTGAATAAAAACCAGGTTCCACAGTTCCAGGTAGCGTTTACAATCTCCATTGACCTCGCAAACATGCCCTGGCACGTTCTTTTTATCGCATGCCGCTTCACCTTGATCAATGTGGATCTCACTGCATGGTCCGCATGGACCCGTATCTGCCATCTCCCAGAAGTTATCTTTCCTGCCGCCAGAAATGACATGCTCGGTCAGCATGCCTGGCTGTCTCATCCATTCATCACGGGCTTCATCATCCATGGCAACATCCCCTTTGTCGTCTACAAAGTAAGTCGCCCACAGTTTTTCCCGCGGAATACCCCACTCAACAGTCAATAGTTCCCATGCCCACGTAATTGCCTCTTTTTTATAGTAATCTCCAAAAGACCAGTTTCCCAGCATTTCAAAGAAGGTATGGTGGGTATCATCTCTGCCAACATCATCCAAATCATTATGCTTGCCTGCCACCCTCACACATTTTTGGGAATTAGCCGCACGAGTATAAGGCCGGTTGTCCGTTCCAAGGAATACATCCTTAAATTGAACCATCCCCGCATTGGTAAATAACAAGGTTGAATCTCCTCCCGGCACAACAGATGCTGACGGAACAAAAGTGTGTCCGTGTTTCACAAAAAAATCTATGAAAGATTGACGTATCTCAGCACCTGTTAATGGCTTCATATTTACCTCGGCAGTTAATGGTTTTTGTGTAGAAGTTCAATTATAGTTTACAAATAGAGCTTCATCAATAAATCATTATCAAACACAACATTTGTTCTACTCTGGTTTATAATTCGGGGTATGACACTATCCCCGACCACACTCACCCGAAAAAACCTATATTTTCTCGTTTTTATCTCCGGTATGACTTGCCTGGGTTTGGAGATGGCTGCCTCGCGATTGCTGGGCAATATTTTCGGTTCGAGCAACCTTGTTTGGGCAAGTATTATAGGATTGATCCTGATCTATTTGACTGTCGGATACTTCTTGGGTGGAAAACTGGCTGATCGGCACCCTGAACCAGCACTATTTACAAAAATTCTCATCATTGCCGGTTTCAGCGGTGTGATTATTCCGGTTATTGCTCAGCCTATACTTCGTTTCGCAGCCGATGCTTTTGACCAATTGAATCTCGGGATATTAGCGGGCTCGTTTGTGTCTGTGTTAATTCTGATGCTTGTTCCTATGATCCTACTGGGAACCGCCTCTCCATTCGCGATCAGACTGGCAGTAGAAGATACATCCTCTGCTGGGCAGGCGGCTGGAAAAGTGTATGCAATTTCTACTCTCGGCTCATTTATTGGCACGTTTTTACCCTCCCTTATTCTGATTCCGCTGATCGGCACTTACCGGACATTTGTTACCTTTGGTATAGTTTTGATTTTAGTTTCTCTGATTTTCTTGATCAGAATCCAGGGACTCAAGAAAAGCGTAATATTTATCTTCTTGTTTATCATTAGTGTAGTATTGCTAATTCTTGGACCGCGGGGGGCAATCAAATCAACTATCGGACAGGTCTATGAAGGCGAATCTGCTTATAACTATATTCAGGTGCTGGAGCAGGATGGCTATTTTATGCTGCGTTTGAATGAAGGTCAGGGAGTTCACTCGGTCTACAAAGAAGACCAGGAGAACTTTTTTGGTCCATGGGAACAGTTTTTAGTTGGTCCTTTTTTCAACGCCCCTCCATTCGATCTGGAAAGTGTAAACTCAATAGGCATAGTTGGCTTGGCCGCCGGCACAACTGCCCGTGCAGCGACAAATGCTTTTGGACCGATTCCCATTGATGGTTGGGAAATTGACCCTGAAATTATCACTGTTGGACAAATGTATTTTGATATGAACGAACCAAACCTGACGCTCTATGGGCAGGACGGACGCTGGGGTTTGGAAAATAGCCCGAATCTTTATTCATTAATTGCGGTTGATGCTTACCGCCCGCCATACATCCCACCCCATCTAACCACCGTTGAGTTCTTCCAGATTGCTTATGACCATTTGGATGAGAATGGCTGCCTGGTGATCAATGTAGGTCGCTCGACTAATGATCGCAGATTAATCAATGACCTGTCTTCCACAATCAGGCAAGTTTTCCCTTCTGCGTATGTTATGGATTTGCCGGATACTTTTAATTCCATGATTTTTGCAACAAAAAAACCTACCGAAGAAACAAACTTGCTCAAGAATTTCATTCTTCTTTCACAGCAAGAGGATACTCCTGCATTGTTACTTGAGACAATGCAAATAACTATAGCAAATTTACAGGATGCGCCTGAGTCGGGCACGATATATACAGATGATCTGGCGCCCATAGAATGGGTCACGAACAATATGGTTTTGAGTTTTATTCTGTCTGACGAAGTCACCACCCTGCAGGAGTAATATGACACAAAAAAACAAATCTACGCAGCTGCTCTATTGGTTTCTCATTATTCTCACACCTATCATCATCATTCTTAGCAGCGTGCGGTTGCTTCTGACACCAGCATTTATGGACCTGGAATATCGCATGCCGGGATTTCCCGCTGATCCATACGGTTTTACAACAAAAGATCGTTTACAGTGGTCAAAAATATCTCTGACATACTTGCTAAATAATGCCGATATTTCTTTTTTCGATCAATACCAGCTGGATTCTGATACCCCTCTTTACAATGACCGCGAACTTTCACATATGGATGATGTCAAGGTTGTTGTGCAAAATGGCAGATCTATCTGGCTGGGAATCCTGGTTATTTGGGTCTTTCTTATACTTCTTTTATTCAGGCAAAATGAGATATCATCCATAATCAAAGCCTTAGCCACGGGTGGATGGGCGACCATTGGCTTGATGTTGCTGATGGGTATTACGATTATTCTTAGTTTTGATTTCCTTTTTACCGAATTCCACAATTTGTTCTTTGAAAGCGGTACCTGGACATTTTATTACTCAGACACATTTATCAGGTTATTCCCGATTCGCTTCTGGCAGGATGCATTCATACTGGTTGCGGTAATATCCACACTGATATCCGTGATATTCATCCTAGCTGGTAGGAAAAAAAGACCCTGATCTAAATCAGGGTCCTGGTAATTCCAAATTCGTTTCAAGCTCCGTATTTATTCAATTTGAGCGCATGCCCCAAAGCAAGGGGCATCACTTCCAGCGCGTTGATAGTTCCCAATCCTCCCTGCAAGCAGGATCTTTCACCAAAACCCATCTGGTGATCAGCCCGTACTGTTGCAGGTGCTGAAAGAAGAAGAGGCACAGGGTGCCAGGAGTGAGATTTCAACTTAGCCGGAGTTGAGTGATCGCCCGTGATGATTAATACATCCGGGTTCAGCTTAACCAAGCCTGGAATTGCTTGATCCACAGTTTCGATTACATGCACCTTGGCATCGAAATTTCCATCTTCACCATAGCTGTCTGTTTTCTTGATATGCACAAAGAAGAAATCATACTCATTCCAATGCTTTTCGACCGCAGCAAATTCATCTTCTGGAGTTTCGCCATCGAATTCAATCACGTCCATGCCAACCAGTTGAGCAACACCGCGGTACATGGGGTAAACTGCCACGCACGCTGCTTTTAACTGATACCTGTCAGCATAACTTTCCAGAGCCGGATCGGTGGCGAATCCGCGCAGGGTTAATGCGTTTGCTTTTGGCTCATTTTCCAGAGCTTTTCGTGCCTCAGTAATCCATTGATTATAAAGATCAGCTGCTTTCTTCGATGAATCATTCTTTGCCTTGGCTAGAAGAGGAGCCACGCCTGTTTTCTGTGGATCTGTATCTTCGATCTCAGCGGATAATCCTTCTCCCCGCATGACAACTGCAAATCTGTGTTCTTTTACGTGTTTTACTTCTATCTTTACACCGGGAATTTGGATATTTTTCAGTTTTTCACAAACCACTGATGCTTCTTCGGTAGGAATCCTCCCAGCTCTTCGGTCTGTAATCAGACCTTTCCCATCCACTGTGCAGAAATTACCACGGGCAGCTACATCGCCTTTGTTTACATACATCCCAACACCAATGGCTTCCAGTACACCACGGCCTACTTCAAATTCCAGTGGATCATAGCCGAACAGGGAAAGGTGCGCAGGGCCGGAACCGGGTGTTACCCCAAGACTGATTGGAATTGTCTCTCCGAGGATGCCATTGGTTGCCAGTTTATCCATATTGGGTGTGTGAGCTGTTTCTAATTCAGTTAACCCACCTGGATTCAAAGCCAATCCTCCTAGTCCATCCAAAACAAGCAATACAATTTTACTTTTATTGGGAGCCAATAGGCTCTTGAGCACTTGTGATTCCATAAAACCTCCATACAGAGAGTGAGATCAGATTACAAAAAGAGCGGAGCGTTGACCCGAATGCTGTTCCGGTTCTTCGCTCCTGCTCTATGGTTACTATATATTGATTAGCGAACAGCCTGCGGATTATCCGGATTGCTGTTCGGATCAAATACGTGGAAGCTATCCATATCCAGCATTAATTGAACAGTGTCACCAATCTTGAAGCGTGTGCGTGGATCTACGCGAGCAACAAAATTCGTATCACCTGTTAGCATAATGAGAGAAATTTCGTTACCCATTAATTCTGTCACATCCACTTTGGCTTCCATTGTCGCGCCATGGATATTTGTAGGCAGGAAATCAGGATTGTGAATGTTTTCCGGTCTAATTCCAAAGATGATATCTTTGTCCACCAGATGCATGTAAGTGCCTGCCCGATCTGCGGGGATTTCGACAACAAATGTGCCTGCATCGACCATTAATTTTCCATCCTGCTTGCGCAATTTGGCAGGGAAGAAGTTCATGGCAGGAGAACCAATAAATCCTGCAACAAACAGATTGGCAGGACGGTCATACAATGCTTGCGGTGTATCAAGCTGCTGCAGAATGCCTTTATTCATAACCGCAATGCGACTTGCCATGGTCATGGCTTCTGTTTGATCATGGGTCACATAAATAAAGGTGGTCTGCAATCTCTGATGTAATTTGCTAATTTCAGAGCGGGTCTGAACTCTAAGTTTTGCATCCAGGTTGGAAAGAGGTTCGTCAAAGAGGAAGACTTTTGGCTCACGTACAATTGCACGTCCAACAGCTACTCGCTGACGTTGTCCACCAGAAAGTTCACGAGGGCGACGTTTCAATAACTGCTCAATACCTAATGTTTGTGCAGCAGCTTCAACTCTCTGTTTAATCTGATCCTTGGAAACTTTCCTCAGTTTCAAGCCAAATGCCATGTTGTCATAAACGGTCATATGAGGATACAACGCGTATGACTGGAATACCATTGCAATATCACGGTCTTTAGGCGCGACATCATTCACAACAGTATCGCCAATGAGAACCTCACCGCTGGTAACTTCTTCCAGACCGGCAAGGCAGCGAAGTGCCGTGGTTTTTCCACAACCTGAAGGACCAACAAGAACCAAGAATTCCTTATCTTCCACTTCAATGTTGAGATCATTCAGAGCTGTGAAATCACCAAATTTCTTAAAAACATTCTTAAAGGTTACGCTTGCCATAACTTCCTCCGTTTCGTTTGTGTATAGTGGTTTTATTATATCCCACAAGAAATAAATAACCAAATAAGATGAGTAGTCAATATTTATCCAATCCTTACAGACATTTCATCGTGTAATTTGTATACTCAAGACAAATTATTTTTGGATAGATCATGGGGACACCATTGCAGAATACTTCGGTTCAGAGTACACCTGCCTCTCAGGATTTTTTATTAGGCAGGCAGCCAATATTTAACCGAAATCAGGAAGTGGTTGGTTATGAGCTCCTTTTCCGATCCCTAACCGGTAGCATTGATACAGTTAGCGGGGATATAGCCACAACACAGGTTATATTAAATGCTTTTTCTGAAATTGGACTAAAGAATCTGGTCGAAAATAACTACGCCTTTATAAACTTCACCAGGAACTTCCTTACCGGTCAATTACCCATTCCTTTCCCCCCACAACAAACCGTGATAGAGGTATTGGAGAACATCCAGATCGATAAACCCTTCATTGAAGCGCTTGTTTTAATGCGTAATCGTGGTTTCACTATTGCCATGGATGACATTACCTCGTTCAATCGAATACAAGAATTGCTTCATGTTGCGAAAATCGGAAAGATTGACCTTCCAAAAACCAATCGCAATGAATTGTCCTGGTTTGTCCGCCGGTTACGCGAGAATGGAATTCTCCCACTGGCTGAAAAAGTTGAAACTCAGGAAGAATTCAGATATTGTCGTTCGATTGGATTTGAATTTTTCCAGGGGTACTTTTTTAGTAAACCAAGCATAATTCGCGGCAGTAAAGTGGATACCTCGCGTATTGTAATTCTGCATGCTCTGGCAATGCTCCAAAATCCCAATATCAATTTCCATATCCTCGAAGACATCATCACCCGAGATGTCACCCTCTCATACAAACTACTGAAGTTGTCAAATTCTGCATACTATTCACAGATGGAACGAGTAAACTCGATCAGCCAGACGATCAGTATTATTGGCATCACCCAGTTAAGTGGTTGGCTTACATTGATGCTGATCGATTCGTTGGAAAACAAACCACATGAGTTAACTACCACAGCCATGATGCGAGCTAGATATTGCGAATTACTCGGCAAACGGCTTGGCGTACCAGATACCAATACACTCTTCATGGTGGGTCTGTTTTCAGTTCTGGATGCCCTTTTTGATAAACCCATGGAACAGGTTTTATCCTCTCTACCCATTTCACCTGAAGTGTCCCAAGCTCTTTTGCAGCATGAGGGAGTTTCAGGCAGAATTCTTACTGCAGTAGTCACTGCAGAGGGAGGGGATTTCCAGAAACTATTGGAATTGGGATTATTCTCAGAAATCATTCGTAAGACTTATCTGGAAGCAGTAGCCTGGACAAATGATTTGATCAAAAATACGGAGCAGGCGTTATCTGCAGCTTAGAAGTAATTAAGATCCGCCATTGAAACCTTTAATTTTCAGGTTTGGTTTACAATTATCCCATGCCTGAAGATCTTACACCTATCCGCCAGCAGTACCTCGAAATCAAAAAGAAATATCCCGACTCAATCCTGTTCTTCCGGCTTGGCGATTTTTACGAAACATTCGATCACGATGCAGAGATCACTTCGAAAGAATTGGATATTGTTCTTACCAGTCGAAGTGTTGCTAAAGGAATTAAAGTACCACTTGCTGGCATTCCATATCATGCTGTAGAAAATTACCTGGCACGTCTGGTAAACCGTGGCTACCATGTTGCTATCTGTGAGCAAATTGGTGATCAACCAGCCCGAGGATTGTTTCCACGCGAAGTGGTAAGGGTAGTAACACCAGGAACAATCATTGAACCAGCTCTACTGCCTGGGGATTCTAATAATTATCTAGTTACCTATATATTTCACGAAAATCGAGCGGGACTGGCATACGCAGATATATCCACGGGTGAGTTTATGGCTTCAGAATTTACTGATGCGGAAATCACCAGCATTATTCGAGCTGAATTATTGCGAATTCGACCAGCCGAAATCATCACTCCCGATACTCTGGAATCGATAACTTCAGTACCTGGTCATTCTTCCACCCTACCTGCATGGCATTTCGAGACTGGCAGGAGCCAGAACGCATTACAGGAACATTTTGGGGCACTTACTCTGGATGGTTTCGGTTTACGGGCTCAGCCACTCGCAATATCAGCTGCCGGAGCTTTACTGCAATACATTCAAAAGACACAGCCTGAAGCAGCGAAACAACTAAAACAAATAAAAACATATTCATTATCTGAATTCATGGTTTTGGATGCTTCTACCCGCAGAAATCTTGAACTTACCGAAACCCTGCGGGGGGACCAAAAAGAAGGTACCCTTTTATCGGTATTGGACCAGACAATTACTCCATCAGGACATCGCCTGATAAATTCATGGATTAACAAGCCATTGTTAGATTTATCCGAGATAAATCGGCGCCTGGATAACGTTGAGGCTTTTTTTAACAAAGGCGTGATCCGAGCTGAAGTAAGAAATAGTTTAAAGAAAGTACAGGATATTGAGAGATTAACCTCCCGTATATTGATTGGAACTGCACAACCGCGTGAGTTAGTTGCCCTGCAAAAGTCTCTTGAAGAAATTCCTGAAATTATCCATCATCTTGAACCGATTACTTCAGAGATAGTTTTAAATGGTCAGCTTGCTGTATTTGAAGATATTACAGATCTTCTTTCAATAGCATTATCAGAAGAATTACCTGCCACATTAAATTCCACAGGAATTATTCGTACCGGGTACTCGAGTGAGCTGGATGGTGTGATTGAAGCATCCAGACACGCACGGGAGTGGATTGCCAATCTGGAAAGTGTAGAGAAAAGCCGAACAGGAATAAAAACCTTGAAAGTCGGTTATAACAAGGTTTTCGGATATTATATCGAAATAAGCAGGGGAAGTGCCCAACAAGCCCCTTCTGATTATATTCGTAAACAAACCCTGGTGAACGCGGAGCGGTTTATCACTCCTGAATTAAAAGAATACGAGACATTGGTCATGAATGCAGAAGAACGTATTCATGAAATTGAAATCCGTCTATATAAAGAAATTTTAGCCAGGATCAGTCTTCAGGCAGAAGCTTTGCAAAATTGCGCCAGATCGATTGCTGAAATTGATGTTTTTTGTTCACTGGCTGATACTGCAGTGCATCATCGCTATATTCGACCTGTTATTGTTGAGACACAACTTCTTGATATTCAGGATGGCCGGCATCCTGTTGTCGAAAAAAGCCTTTCTTCCCGTAGTTTTATCCCCAATGATATCCGCTTTGAAGATGGTGAGTTAATTCGAATTATAACGGGTCCAAATATGAGTGGTAAAAGCACTTATTTGCGTCAGGTCGCTCTGATTGTGTTAATGGCACAAATGGGTTGCTTTGTTCCAGCCAGTTCTGCCCGGATTGGATTGGTCGATCGGATTTTTACACGTATTGGAGCCCAGGACGAGATCCACTCAGGGCAATCTACGTTTATGGTGGAGATGGTAGAAACCTCTAATATCCTTCACCATGCTACATCAAGAAGCCTTTTAATTCTTGACGAGATTGGTCGGGGGACAAGCACATTTGATGGAATATCAATTGCCTGGTCCGTCATTGAATACTTGCACAATCATCCAGAACTAAGGGCAAGAACCTTCTTTGCCACACATTACCATGAATTAATTCAACTTGCAGATGTTTATCCGGGAGTCCGAAATTACAATGTAGCAGTATCAGAAGACCACAGCGAGGTAATCTTCCTGCATAAAATCATTCCCGGCGGCGCGGATCAATCTTACGGAATTCATGTTGCACAACTTGCCGGTATGCCGTCCACTGTTGTTGCACGTGCCCGTCAAATTCTTGCGGATATGGAAGCAAATTCCACCATTATGGATCGGCAAAAACCGATCATCCCCCAGCAGATGGTTTTCTTCCCTGAAACAAATCCCCTTGTGGAAGAATTAAAGAATCTGGATATTAATTCAATATCACCCATCGAGGCATTAAATAAATTGTATGAGTGGAAAAGAACGTTTTCATCTGATTAGGAACTATCCCGCAATACTGACCCCAATTACTTTTCCAATACCATAGGTCAGAGCAGCTGCCAGTAAACCGAAAATTACCTGACGAAATCCAGAGTTTATGCAGCTTTTTCCGGTCAGAAGTGTGATACTGCTGCCAATGATAAATAACCCGACACCACTCATTATCAGACTCCAAATTATAGCATTTATATCAAAAATAAAATGCTAAAACCGGAATATTCGATACAGGTAAGCGCTGTTGATCTCATCAATATAGTTTTCCAGCCAAATCTGCTTATCATCCATCTCTATATCCCGGTTTTTTCAAATTGAATTGCATTTACCAGCAATTCCGGATATTTTTGATAATCAGAAATTTTTGTATTATTTATTGTCAAA
>CAZRKL010000037.1:10683-18630 GCA_964600595.1 uncultured Leptolinea sp. | reverse complement strand
GCTGCCTTTTCTGCCAATTGCCCGGCATACATGATGAGGATGGTGTCAGAAATCTGGTAGAGAATGGATACATCATGAGTGATGAAAATCAGGCTTTTTACAATTTCTTGATTGCGAAATTCAACCAGCATTTCGGCAACAGCCTTCTGACTAGCTACATCCAACGCTGAGGTGATCTCATCTGCAATGAGAAGAGAAGGATCCAGCAGGGTGGAAAGCACCATCACCATGCGCTGTTTCATGCCGCCTGATAATTCAATCGGGTACATATCCAACACTTCATGCGGTAATTTCACCAGATCCAGCCGTCGTTTAATCTCAGGCAGGCGCGCTTGAAAATCTTCCTTTTTTGCCTTCAGCAGATCTTCTGCTATTTTCCCAATCTTGCGGATTGGGTTCATGGCGTTCATGGCATACTGCGGAATGATGGATACCTTCCTGAAGCGGTACTTATCCATTTTGGCAGAATCGCTGATGGGCAGATCTTTTCCATCCAACAACACTTTCCCTGAAATCTGCTTCATCGGGGGAACAAGGGAGATGAGGCAGTGCCCCAGGGTTGTTTTTCCGCATCCCGATTCGCCAGCCAGCCCCATGATTTCACCATCGGCAATGGTAAAGGTGGCATCTTCAAGCGCCTGAACTTCGCCCTTCGTTGTCTGGTAATAAACGGTGAGTTTCTCAACCTGTAACATATTACATCTCCCTCAGCTTGGGGTTGAAGACTTCATCCAGGCCTAAATTCATGCTGTAGAGCGCACCAACAATGGAGGTAATTGCCAATCCCGGGGGAATAAACCACCACCACATGCCAAATTGAAGCGCTCCCCACAAAACCGAGTATTGCATGATCAAACCGAGAGAAATGGCGTTGGTCGGACCCAATCCGATAAAATCGAGCGTTGCTGCCGCTAAAATGGCGCCGCCAAATTGGAGAATAAACGTCATCACCAGGTAAGACATCATATTGGGGGCAATTTCCTGAAAAATGATCTTGGATGAACTCATTCCACTGGTACGGGCAAGATCAACAAATTCCCGGGTTCGAAGTGAGAATGTTTGCGCGCGGATCGCCCTAGCCACCCACGGCCAGGATGTAAGACCGATGAAAATACACTCGGTCCACAAACTGCGCACCTCCAGGTAAGCAGCTATGATCAACAGTACCGCCATGGTTGGAATAACCAGAACGATATTTGTCAAAATATTTATTACTTCATCCAGAAAGCCGCCTTTATACCCAGCGGTGAAACCCAATACCATCCCCAGAATAGTACCAATCCCGCCGGCTAATAGACCTACGAAAAAGGTCGCTCTGAGCCCGAGTACAAATTGGGTAAACACGTCCTGTCCGAAGAAGGTCGTTCCCAACCAGAATTCGGCTGATGGTTTCACGGCGCCCATCGGGCTGGCATAATCAAATGGATCATATTTTGTTAATGAAGGACCGATCAGCGCAAGCAAAACAAAAAATAGGATGATCACCAGTCCAATTTGAACCTTCTTGTTTCGGAAGGCAAAATACAGGAGCTCGTTTTTCTTTTTTAGTGTTTTCATGCTCCCTCTCCTGCCATCCCCCGGCGTGTCCGCGGATCTACAAGTATGTAAATGATGTCAATTGCAAAATTCGCCAGCAGGACGCCAACAATGATGAAAAGGAAACAACCCTGGATCAGGAAATAATCCTGGTTCTGGATTGCCGCCAGCAGGAGATAGCCAATTCCCGGGTAAGAGAAAACCACCTCTGTAACCAGGGCACCCGCCACAATCACTCCAAGTTGCAAAGCCAGCCCGGTAAGCTGGGGGAGGATGGCATTATTGAAAGCGTATCTGCGGATGAGATTTTTGGGTGCGCCCAACGCTTTTAGATAGCGTGAATAATCAGATTCTAATTCATAGATGATCATGTTGCGCATACCGATAGCCCAACCGCCGAACATGACCATGAAAAGCGAGAAAAACGGCAGGAACCAGTGGTGCAGCAAACTGCCGAAAAAGTTCAATGAAAATGATGGCCGCATGGAGAAACTGTAAGCCCCGGCAATGGGGAAGACCCCCAAGACTATGCCGAAAAACCAGGCAAGCAGAATTCCAAGCCACATATAGGGTGTAGCTGAAAGAATATAACCTACAGGCGATACGGTGTTATCCAGCCATTTGGATCGGGCAGCTGCAGCGCCAAAATTATTGCCAGCTATCCAGCTTAATATGATCGCGGGCAACAACAGGAAGATATCCCATGGAACTGCATCCATTAACACTTTTGTAACGGGTTTGGGGAAGAGGTAAACACTGACACCCAGGTTTCCCTGAAGCAGGTTACCCCAGAAGTTAAGATATTGCTGCCATACAGGCAGGTCAAAGCCAAACAGGTGTGAATAATAATCGTACATCACACTGTACGCGGTAGAGTTGACAGATGCCCTCGCCAGCATATTGGTGACCGGATCACCCGGCATAAAGCGGGGAATCATCCAGTCGACCGTTACCGCGAGAAAAAACGTCAGAAGATAAATTATGATCTTACGTCCGAAGTATTTCCGCATTACGTCCTCTCAAGCCGAAACCGATAGGGACCGCCCCTCCTCAACTGGTTGAGCGAAGAGGGGCGGTGTGAGAAATATTACTGGATTATTGTCCTGCAGGTTTCAGGTTAATGAGGGTCTGCAGACCACCCAACTGCCAGTACCCAGACCAGGTTGTGGGCAGGGTAGGATTGGCAGAGGTTTCATCCGGCCAGTTGGTCCAGGTGTTGGTGCTGTACTGTGACCAGAGTCCGTTGTACCAAAGCGGGATCATGGGCATGTCAGTCAGCATCTTGGTCTGGATGGCGGAGCAGGCTGCCTTCATGCCTTCTTCATCAGAGGTCTTAACTTTTGCCAGGGCATCGACCAGGTCGAACATTTCCTGGTTGTCATAACGACCAAAGTTACCACTCTGCATCTGCTCGCGAACTGGATGATTGAAGAGCAGGTTGTAGAGAGTCCAGGGGGTGTTGCTCATATTCGCCCAGTTGTTAAGGGTCATATCGAAGGTACCACCCTGCATCTCGGTGTTCCAGGCGCCGTAATCAGGCGTTTCTGCCACGATGTTGATGCCGGCAGCCTGAGCGCTCTTGGCAATGATATCAATGGCTGCCATCCAGTCGGTCCATCCGGATGGGCAGGTTACGCGCAGCGCGATGGCGGAACCATCGGGTGCTTCGACCATACCGTCACCATCAACATCTTTGTATCCGGCCGCGGCAAGCAATTCTTTTGCCTTCTCGGTGTCATAGGTGAAACCGAGTTCTTCAACAGCTTTCTGGTCAACAAAGCGGTCCAAAACGGGCAGCAACCCGGTGGGATTGGCGGCTTTTACCAGACCAGCGTAGGCGACATTGATGATGGAGGGGGTGTCGATGGCAAACGCGAGGGCGCGGCGGAAAGCTGCATCATCCAACGGTTTCTTGGTGGTATTCAGGAAGAGGACGGCGGTGTTGGCTGAGAGCATGTACGGTGCGCCATCAAAATAAGTCTTAACATAACCCTGATCGGCGAGTGTGGCTACACCGGGCAGGAAGTTGTTGCTCAGATCGATTTCGCCTTTAAGAACCATACCGAGAGCAACATTGTTGCTGGATGTGCGGATGTCGACGATGTATTTCGGAGCGGGTACACCAAACACTTCAGCGCCCCACCACTTTTCATTGCGGATCCAGATATTGCGGTCTTCTGCATTGGCAAGGTACATATAGGCGCCGGAGCCAACTGGTTTTTCATTCACACCAACGGTGATGTCTTCTTCAGACTTGGATTCCCAGATGTGTTTTGGAACAATGGGAATATTGAAGAGGTGATTGTCGAACTCCTGGTAGAGGACATCGCCAGCGAATTTGAACTGTACGTGTGTGGCATCAACTGCGTTGACTTCAGAGAGGTATTTCCAGACAGGGGAGAACCACATGGCAGCGTATTTCTGACCCAATTCAAAGGTGAATTTTACATCATCAGCGGTCAGGGGTGTGCCATCGCTCCAGGTTACGCCATCGCGCAGCACCACATCAAAGGTCATATCATCGGTCCAGGTGCCGCTTTCAGCCAACCAGGGGGTCAACTTGCCGGACTGGGGATCGAAATTGTAGAGGAATTCATAAACGAATCCAATGGTGCCGGTTGTATTGGCGAGGCTGCCGGGCTGGAATGGATTCCAGGTGGAGGCAGGACCCCACGCAGCGCCGCTAACGTAAATCGTTTCAGCGCGGGGAAACTCGGTGGGGATCACTTCTTCCGCCGGTTCCGCGGGGGCGGCAGGCTCAGCTGGAGCAGCTGGTTCTACCGGCGCGGCAGGTTCCGCGGGGGCAGCGGGTTCAGCTGGTGCAGCTGGTTCGGCAGGAGCCGGTGCAACTGGCGCGCATGCAGCAAGCAGGATGCTGACGGCTAACAGAACGGACAAAAGCATACTCTTATGTTTCATCTTACTTCTCCTTATGGTTTTTTGAATTACGAAGAAACCGAAAACAACGACTCAAAACACAGATCTTTCTAATACTCACCTCCTCCCCTCACAGGGTTCATATTCTGGTTGGGAGCGCTCCCAATAAAATCAAAAATAAAAGAAGGTTCAATAATCACCTTCATTTTTTAAGAGAAGCGCCACAGGTGGATCGAATTATTAACTCAGTTCCCATAATCAGGCGCCTGGCAGGCTTTTCGCCATTCTGCACCAGATCGATCAACATCTCAACTGCTTTCATGCCAAATTGAATAACCGGCTGTCTGATGGTGGTTAACTGATAACTTTGGATGGAATCCATGGGTAGATCATCGAAACCAATAAAAGCAACATCTTCAGGAACCCTTAACCCGGCATCGCGCACCGCCCTGATTGCTCCTACTGCCATTACATCTGAGAAGGCAAATACAGCCCGAGGATTCTGCGAAAGCAGGCGCTGCATAGCATGGTAACCACCCTGTTCAGTGTAGTCTCCTTCACTGATTAATCCTTCTTCAATGGGTAAATTTGCCTCCGCCAGCGCTTTAATGTATCCATCCCGGCGGTCCTGGGTGACAATGTTATTGAAGGGACCAGAAATCGCTCCAATTCGTTGATAACCAAGGCTGATCATGTGATTGACCGCGGTTATCGCTGATGCCACATTATCTACATCAATATAACTGACGCCTTGCGCATTTAAAGGACGGCCAGCAATAACCAGCGGAATATTGGATGCTACCAGACGGTCAAATAAAGGATCGCCCAATTGTCCCGATTGCAGAATGATCCCGTCCATCAAGCCCCTTCTGGATACGCGGGGGAAGGTTTTTTCTTCATCCTCTTTGTTACCAATTAAGAAAAACGCCAGGGTGTAATTATTTTGATTACACGCCTGGGCAATTCCTTCAGTAAGGTAATTGAAGAAGGGGTCCCGGAAGAAATAATTCACGGTTCGCGGGATCACCAGACCAATCGTCCACGAACGCTGTGATACGAGCATACGCGCGGCTGCGTTGGGATGATAACCGGTTGCTTGAATCACTTTTTGAACGCGCTTTCGCACGTTCTCTTTTACATTAGGCTGATCATTCACCACCCGAGATACGGTGGATCTGGATACCCCTGCCTGTTTTGCGATGTCTTCAAGCGTCAATCCCATCCGAGCCTCGCAGAAAACCATTCACAGACAATTTTGCAACTGAGAACGCTCTCAATTGCAACTATCATTATAAAGATGGTTGCAAAAGTTGTCAACTAGTTTTTATAGAAATCAGGAATAATATATGAATATTCGACGAATAATACTGTTTTTTAGAACAAATGATACAAAATATTGAGAAAAATTGATAATGGATGTGCTACAATATGGATGAAAAATTAGGAGCGCTCACAATATTTTTGAACAAACCGTCAAATTTCCGTACCCACGCTCTGTGCGCGTTATAGACAATCTTCTTCAGGAGAAGACAGTATGCCAAATCAGTCCATTCCAAATATCCCCTGGCAAGACCGACCTGCCGGATGCGCTGATGTCGTCTGGAGATACAGCGAAAATCCCATCATCCCCAGAGACCTTATCCCATCATCCAACAGTATCTTTAATAGCGCGGTTGTTCCTTTCAAGAATCAGTTTGCCGGTGTATTTCGTTGTGACAACAAAAAACGTGAGATGAATCTACACCGCGGATTCAGTGAGAATGGAATCGCCTGGAAATTGGATAATGATCCAATCGAGTGGACCTGTAACGATCCCGAGTTGAGCCGCTATGAATACCGCTATGACCCCAGGGTGGGGTGGATCGAAGATCGATATTACATTACCTGGTGTAACGGGTATCACGGACCCACCATCGGAGTTGGTTACACATTTGATTTTGAGAAATTCCATTTTATTGAAAACGCGTACCTTCCGTTCAATCGTAACGGCGTCCTGTTTCCACGGAAAATAAACAACCGGTACTATATGCTTAACCGCCCGAGCGATAACGGGCATACGCCCTTTGGCGACATTTATCTCTCGGCCAGCCCCGATATGATTCATTGGGGAGAGCACCGTTACGTTATGGGAGTTAAACACGGCTGGCAAAGCACCAAAATTGGAGCCGGACCCATCCCCATTGAGACTCCTGAAGGTTGGCTGCTTTTCTACCATGGTGTGCTGACATCGTGTAATGGATTTGTGTACTCATTCGGCGCAGCGCTCCTTGACCTGGAAAAACCCTGGAAAGTGATCTACCGCGGTGGACCGTACCTGTTACACCCAAAAACCCTTTATGAGAACGTGGGCGATGTACCGAATGTGGCGTTTCCCTGCGCTACGTTATATGATGAACCGACCGGCAGAATCGCCATCTATTACGGTGGAGCTGATACTGTAACCGCGCTCGCGTTTACCAAAATGGACGAGGTGCTGGACTTTTTACGGAAAAACTCGGAATTGTAACCCACACAATTTCTTCACGATATATTCATAACTCTCTGATATCTTTGTCATGAAAGATTGGAGGTAATGATGAGTCGAACCTGGAAATGGATTATTGGGATTGGTCTCTCGCTGGGCATACTTGCGCTGACTGCAGGATCAGTGTTTATGAGATTCGGTATGCGCGCCATGCCTTATCTTAAACAGGGGATGGGCACCGGCGGGCAATTCCCCGGGCGGATGCACAATTTTGGTTTTATGGGTGGCGCTCCGGGAATGATGGGCTTTACAAATGTTTTGCTCCCCATCCTGGTGATTGCCCTCATGCTCTTTATTGGTTATCTCGTTGGCAGCGCTCGCAAACCTGCCATTCCGGCAGCGGTTGTATCTGCCCCGGTTGACAAGACGGCAGAATTTAAACCATGCTCTCAATGCGGCAAAGGTCTTGAAAACGGATGGACACACTGCCCATATTGCGGCACCCAGATTCCCGGTTAGACCAAGCAGATTACTGGTAAATCCCCGTCAGATGGCGGGGATTTACTGTTTCACAGAATGGATGAAATAAGCACCCCCTTTGCTATAATGTTCGTATGATAACGCCTTCCACTTCTGACCGGCTCGTTTCTACGATCCTCACCCTGCAGCAATACCCAACCCTTTCGGGGCGCATCCGGCATAAGATGCGGAAACGCCTCTACTTACAGGGGGTTGTCACACAGGATAATTTTGAAGGAGAAGTACGCCAACAGGCTTTGGAATCGCAGAAGCGGGAGGGTATCAAAGACCCATTGACCGAAGAGGCAACGGATACCTGGCAGCAGCGAATCTGCAGTCTGCGCGACCATCTCACCGATTCTTACTTTAGTCTGCATTTTTCTTATAAAGACCTCGATGACATCATCCATGAAGTATTGCAGGAAAAAGGAGTCGAACCTCCAGAAGCCTTGCTGTCAATCAATCCGGAACTGGCTCCGCTGGAATTAACCCTTCAGCAGGCAAAAACAATTGAGCAGATGCCGGTAGAAGAACGGGTGAAGCTGGAAGCC
>CAZRKL010000037.1:0-10673 GCA_964600595.1 uncultured Leptolinea sp. | reverse complement strand
GAGTGAGCTCAAGGTGGTCTTGATCCGCAACCTTATCAGCGACCAGCTGCGTTACATCAACATAGCCAAAGGGTGGTTCACTGCTGAAGACCTGGCAAATGTCCGCAGGCATAAAATTGGAACCGGCAGAATTGGCGGAAAGGCAGCTGGCATGCTGCTGGCCTACCGGATCATCCAGCGGGTGGAAGATGACCCGCTGCGGATGAATGTCCGCACCCCTGAAACATATTTCCTTGGGTCAGATATCTTTTACGACTTTATGGAGCGCAACAACCTGGTTCATTGGAATGATCAGAAATATAAAAAAGAAACAGAGATGCGCTCAGAATATCCGCTGATCCTTGCTGATTTTGAGAGAGGGTCCTTTGCGACAGAAGTGCTGGACCGGCTGGTTGCCATGCTGCAAAAGGTTGAAGGTCAACCCCTCATCGTCCGTTCCTCCAGCCTGCTGGAAGATAATTTTGGCACGTCCTTTGCGGGTAAATACGACAGCTGGTTCTGCGCCAATCAATCTACCCCAGATAATAATCTGCAAGATTTGGTAAAAGCCATCGCGCGGGTGTACGCATCCACCTTGAACCCCAACGCATTGCTCTACCGCCGCAGTAAGGGATTGCAGGATTACGACGAACGCATGGCGATTCTCATTCAGGTGGTGGAAGGGCAACAATCGGGAAATTACTACTTTCCGACCGCAGCAGGTGTTGCTTTTAGCCGTAACCTCTATCGCTGGGCTCCCCAGATACGCCGGGAGGATGGGTTCATTCGCCTGGTGTGGGGATTGGGCACCCGCGCCGTGGACCGGGTTGGCAATGATTATCCCCGTCTGGTTGCACTCAGCCATCCACTGCTACGCCCCAATTCATCACCGCAGGTGATCCGCAAGTATTCTCAGCAATACATCGACGTAATCGACATCAAAGAAAATATCTTAAAAACGGTTCACCGCGGAGATGTGCTGCAATCAGATTATGAAGACTTGCGTTTTGTGGCGCAACAAGATCAGGAAGATTACTTCAGTTCCCTGCGCAGTAATATTCTCGAAGGAGATCCGTCTACCCTGTGCGTCACCATGGAAGAGTTCCTGAAGCGCACTCCATTTGCAGAACGGATGAAAAAAATACTACACACACTGGAAAAACAATACCAGGCTCCTGTGGATCTGGAATTTACCGCCCGGGTCACCTCGCGCGAAGCCATAAAACCCGATGTTGAGATTACCATCCTCCAATGCCGGCCACAAAGCCAACTTGGCTTGGCTGCCCGAACATCCATACCGGTCAATATTGATCCCGCGGACATTGTCTTTTCCACCAACTTCATGGTTCCAGATGGGCTGATACCGGATATTCAATACATCCTTTTTGTACCACCCGAGGCTTATTATGCCCTCGCGACGCCCGCGCTGCGCAGCGAACTTGGCAGAACGATCAGCAAAATGAATGACCTGCTGGCAAGGGAGACATTTATCTGTGTCGGTCCGGGCAGGTGGGGTACCTCAAATCCTGACCTGGGAGTGCACATCGACTATGGGGATATATATAATTCCCGAGCGCTGGTGGAATTGACCGGGCAGGGATTTGGTCATGCACCTGAGCCATCTCTTGGAACCCATTTTTTCCAGGACCTGCTGGAGTCACAGATATATCCACTGGCGATCAACCTGGATGATGATCGTTCGATCTTGAACCGCGCCTTCTTCTACGATTCCCCCAATCATCTCTTGTCTTTTCTACCTGAAGAAGAACGCGTAGAAAATTGCCTGAGAGTGATAAAAGTATCTGACTTTCGCAAGGAATCGCGGTTAACTCTGGCAATGGATGACGAAAAGAGTAAAGCAGCCGCTTACTTTACGACGGATTCACTATCCGTTTAAGTGTGCCCGTGGTAGGCAACTTGCCTTCTGGCAGTTGAATGATGATAGTCGTACCTTCGTTTTCACCACTGCTCATAGCCCAGATTTTTCCCCCATGTAAATGGACAATACCCCGGGCAACGCTCAGTCCCAACCCCAACCCGCCGTAAGTCCGGGTCAGATGTTGTTCGACCTGGAAAAACTCTTTAAATATGTTTTCAAGGTCTGAAGGTGGAATACCAATCCCGGTATCGCTCACGGTTATTTCGACTACACCTGTTTTCTGCTCCACTTGAACGGTAATCCTACCTCCATCCGGCGTAAAGCGGATGGCATTATCGAACACAGCTGAGAATACCTGCGGGAGTTTATCCAAATCTGCGTTAACTAGTATTTGATGCATAGGCACGAGCCACTCGAATTGGTGACCGTGCAGCTTGATTGCCTGTAATTTGGTTTGCAGCGCCTTTTCCATCACATTTTGGATGGATGTTTGCTGGAACTCAGTATTCATCTCACCGCGCCTGATCAGTTCCAGGTTGGTCATGGTGTCGATGATGTCCTTCATATGGTGGGCGGCATCCACCACTTTGGCAGCTGCTTCAGTTACCCTGTCGTCAGTTGACTGCTTGAGGATGCTGCCATAGCCCAAAATATGCTGGAGGGGTGTGCGCAACTCATGCGATGCCAGCGCCAGAAAACGGGTTTTCATTTCATCCGCCCGCTGGATTTCTGCATATGCATTTTGCAGTGCCTGCATTTGCCGGGCGTTGTAAATGGCTACCGCTGCCTGACTGGCAATAATGGAAAGAATATCCGCGTCGTCCCTGTCGAAATGTCCCTTTGTTTTATTCAGGGCTTCAAGAACACCGGTAACCCGGTCGCGGATGCGCATGGGTACACCCAGCAGATTGCGTGTGACAAAGTGGGTTTCTTCTGAAACGAGGTCGTAATGGCGCGGATCTTCCTGAACATCCGCCACCAGGATTGGCGTGTTTTCACGAAAAACAGCCCCGGCTATGGAACGATCTTTAGGTACGGGGATTTCTGCCAGCTTTTTGGGATCTGCTCCGGTGGCTGCAGCGAAATGGAGCTTCTGACTGGCTTCATCAAATAAAAGAATGGAAGCAGCTTCGCATTGAAGCAGTTCTGTTGCAGATTGAATGATGGACTGCAACAGCTGTTCAGGATCCATTGTGCTATTTAGACGCAGACTGATTTCAACCAGGCGGATGAGTTTGCTCAGTTGCTGCCGCATCTCTTTTGCACCGGTTGGCAGAGTTGCGGTGGTAGACATAAAAATAGTGTAACGCAATCATATTAAAAAGTCTATTTGCATATATCTGTTGAGCACGATTTCTTACATTTATTTCAAAAATTGTAAAGTGATTGTAAGGTTTTTAGCCCCAATATTGTAACCGGTTGCACTAACCGCCCCCTTACACCTTATCCAAAGTTGGAAGGATGCGGCGCGGTAAGGTATAATTGACAGGCTCTTTTCTCCACAAGGATATGAATATGGATCAAAGCACTATCCAATCAGTAGATATTGATGAACAAATGCGTACCGCGTATCTCGATTACGCCATGAGCGTAATCGTGTCGCGCGCGCTTCCAGATGCCCGGGATGGTTTAAAACCAGTCCACCGGCGCATTCTCTTCGCGATGGATGAACTTTCCATGCGGTCCAACGGACCTTACAAGAAGTCAGCCCGTATCGTGGGAGAGGTTCTTGGAAAGTACCACCCCCATGGCGACTCTTCGGTTTATGATGCCATGGCGCGTATGGTGCAGGATTTTTCCATGCGCTACCCGTTGATAGATGGACAGGGTAACTTCGGCTCAGTGGATGGTGACGCCCCGGCGGCGATGCGTTATACCGAAGCCCGCATGGGAAAAATGGCAGAAGAAATGATGGCGGATATCGATAAAAATACGGTTGATTTTATCGATAACTTTGATGGCTCTCTCAAGGAACCAACTGTGTTACCTTCCCGCCTGCCCAACCTGCTTCTCAATGGCTCCTCGGGTATCGCGGTGGGCATGGCAACCAACATCCCGCCCCACAACATTAATGAGGTGATTCAGGCGATCATCTATGTGATCGATAATTACGACAACATTGATGAGATTACGATAGATCAATTGATGGAATACATACCGGGACCGGATTTTCCGACCGGTGGAATCATTGTCGGAAACGATACCATCAAGCAGGCTTACTCCACGGGGCGGGGAAAACTGACTATCCGTGGAGTTGCCCACATCGAAGAGATGAAGGGCGGCAGAAACTCCATTGTCATTACTGAAATTCCTTACCAGGTAAACAAATCCAGCCTGATTGAGCGGATTGCGGAACTTGCCCGGGAAGAAAAAATCGATGCCATCACCGACCTGCGAGACGAATCGGATCGGCGCGGTATGAGCATTGTGATTGAATTAAAACGCGGCGCCCAGGCAAAGAAGGTATTGAACCAACTCTATAAATATACCGCGCTGCAATCCACCTATGGCGTCCATCTTCTGGCGTTGGTAGAGAATGAACCGCGTGTGCTTTCGTTGCGGCGCATTCTTCAGGTATTCATTAATCATCGCGAGACGGTCATTAAACGCCGCTCTGAATATGAACTCAACAAAGCGCGTGCCCGGCTGCACATTTTGGATGGCTATTTGATCGCCCTGGCAAATCTGGACGCGGTCATCAAGACCATCCGCGAATCCAAAGATGCCGAGACAGCCCGCACAAATCTGATGGAACGGTTTAAACTCAGTGAAATACAGGCACAGGCAATCCTTGATCTGCAATTACGCAGGCTGGCTGCGCTGGAACGTCTGAAGATTGAAGAAGAACACAAACAGACCGTTGAATTGATCAACTATCTCGAAGACCTGCTTGCGAATCCAAAAAAGATTTTGCATGTCATCAAAGAAGATCTTCAAGAGTTGGCCGAAAAGTACGGCGACAAACGCCGAACCGTGATCACCGCCGAAGCTAATGGAGAATTTAAAGAGGAAGACCTGGTGGCAGATGAAGCCACGCTTATCTCCATTACCGGAAAGGGATACATTAAACGGGTATCCACCGCCACCTACCGGACCCAAGCCCGCGGCGGCAGGGGCGTGATCGGGCAGAACGTCCGCGATGAAGATGAAGTAACCATGCTGCTGCCAGCCCGCACATTGAACACGGTTCTCTTCTTCTCGAATCGCGGAAAAGTCTACTCTGAAAAAGTGTATCAGATTCCCGATGCCGGCAGAACAGACCGCGGTATTTCCATTATGAATATCCTCGCCATGAATGGAGATGAACGGGTTACCGCGGCAGTGGTGGTAAGCGATTTTAACGATGCCGCCTTCTGCACCCTTGCGACCATCCGCGGCAGGGTTAAGCGGATCGCGCTCAGTGAGTTTGCATCGGTCAGACCATCAGGTTTGATTGCCATTAACCTGGATGAAAAAGACCAGCTGTGCTGGGCAGGTTTAACCCGCGGCAGCGATGATATTATCTTTGTCACCGCGAAGGGACTGGCGTTACGCTACCCGGAAAGCCAGATGCGTCCCATGGGTCGCGCCGCCGGAGGTGTCACGGGAATCCGCCTGCGCCCAGGTGATCAGGTGGCTGGCATGGAAGTGGTGGAGAAAGATGCAGATTTGCTGGTGGTAACCGAAGGCGGATTTGGCAAACGTACACCTCTGGCTGAGTATTCTCCCAAGAGGAGAGCCAGCCAGGGGATGGCAACCATTAACCAGAAGAGCCTGCCTGAGATCGGACAAATTGCAGCTGCCCGGGTTGTGAAGGATTCAGACGACCTTACCCTGATCTCTTCCAACGGTGTTATTTTACGCTTGAAGGTGAACAAACTCAGCCGCTCTGGTCGCGCCACACGTGGATCACATATCATGAAGCTGGAAAAGGGTGATCACGTGGCTTCACTGGCACGCATCCCGGCGGTGGTTGGTGAAAATGGCATCAACGAAGAGAACGAGAAACCCATAGAATAAAAAAACACCCAACATAAGACCCTGCTTGAGCAGGGTCTTATGTTAGGCGATATTAGTCACACTTCTTCTTCGGGGTGGAATAACTGATAAATCAAGGTGGCGCCACCTATCTTGCCAAAGAAGTAGATACCCAATCCAATCGGGATCAACCCCACCAGGGCAAAGATACCCGGAAAAAGCCAGAGCCGTGTAAAGCTTTTGATGCGGACATTTTGGGGATGCATTGGATCATAAATAACAGTAACACTATCTCCCACTTCGAAATCTGCCGGATATGTGGAAACATCATCTGTAAAACGGACAACCTCGCCGTACCGGGTCGTGAACTTAACATCCGGTGAGTATGTCACGCCGTCAGAATCCGAATAAATATTCATGTAAACAACTGTGCCGTCAGCCTCTTCAGAGACAAGCATCAGCTTGGATATTTTGATGATCTCTAATCCACCGATGATGAGGAAGACTGAACCGATCAGAAAAGGGATGAAAAACGCCAACCCTTCACTAAAAACAAGATCCTTTAATCTAACCCAGAAATTTCTGTTTCTCATAGATACCATTATATAAACAATCCACCTTGATAAACAACGCCGATTTTCAACTTTTTATGGTTCCTGACCATAGATGTAATGAGCCAGTATTGCATCCAATGAATGGGTATGATATAAAAGGCACATGGAAAATATCTCCATGATGATGTGTTGCCAACACAGGTGGTTTACTGCCAGGTAAACCGCTCGTGCGGGCTTCGCCCACACTGAAAACCCGAAACGCTGGCGAAAGCCAGCGTTTGTAATGAATAAAGGTAAGGAGAAAAAGAATGAAAAAGCAAATCCTGGTTTCTGCTGCCTGGCCTTACGCGAACGCCGAAATTCACGTGGGCAACCTGACAGGATCTTACCTGCCAGCGGATATCTTTGCGCGCTTTCACCGTCTGCAGGGAAATGATGTACTTATGGTATCCGGTTCAGACTCACATGGAACCCCCATCACCATCAGGGCAGATCAGGAAGGCACGACCGCTTATGAGGTTTATCAGCGGTTTCACAAAGGCTTTATTGATCTTTTTCAACAATTGGGGCTGCAATATAACATTTTCACGAGCACCCATACCGACAACCACTTTGACGTAGCCCAGAAGATGTTCCTTGCCCTGAAGGATAACGGCTTTTTGTATACCGATCGCCAGATGCAATGGTTCTCCACGGCGCAAAACCGTTTCCTCCCCGATCGTTATGTCGAAGGTACCTGCTACATCTGCGGAGATACCAACGCCCGCTCTGACCAGTGTGACAAGTGTGGCAGCATGCTTGAACCCGATAAGTTGATTTCACCCCGTTCAAAGGTGGATGGTTCGACACCGGAACTCCGCGAAACCGAGCATTACTATCTCGACCTGGGTAAACTTCAACCGGATGTTGTGGATTTCTTGAAGAAACGCCAGGAGTACTGGCGTCCAAACGTGCTGCGCCAATCGCTGGGGCAAATAGAAGCCGATGCGCTGCGCGGGCGCGCCATTACTCGGGACCTCGACTGGGGTATTCCAGTTCCTCTGGATGGGTGGAATGGAAAATGCCTGTATGTGTGGTTTGAGGCGGTCATCGGTTACCTTTCTGCCAGTATCGAATGGACAAAAATTGTCAACAACGGCCAGACCTGGTTGGACTGGTGGTTCAATCCGGCCGCGGAGTCTTACTACTTCATTGGGAAGGATAATATCCCCTTTCACGCGGTGATCTGGCCAGCTGAACTCGCTGGCGCGGGTACCCGCTTTGCAGAGTTAATGGGCGCGGAATCCAAGCCGCTCACCCTCCCGCATGATGTGCCTGCCAACGAATTTATGAACCTCGAAGGTCAAAAAATATCCGGCAGCCGGCATTGGGCTGTCTGGGCGCTTGATTTCCTTTCACGTTATGATCCTGATCCGTTGCGCTATTACCTTACCGTGAACATGCCCGAAGCCAAGGATTCCGACTGGGATTGGGAAGATTTTTATCACCGCAACAATGATGAACTGGTCGCCACCTGGGGCAACCTGGTAAACCGGGTGCTGTCGTTTACCTACAAACACTGGGAAGGCGTGCTCCCGGACCCCGGAGAATTACGCCCGGGTGATCTGGAACTACTGGATCAGGTTGAAAAGGGTCTGGATACGGTGGCCGGGATGATGAACGCGGTCAAACTGCGCGCGGCACTTGGCGAAGCCATGCGCCTGGCATCTGAAGTCAACCGCTATCTTGATACATCCGCACCGTGGTTTGAAATCAAGGCAGATAAAGCGATGGCTGCCAAATCTGTTTATACCGCCATTCGCGCCATCGATACAATCAAAGCCATGCTGGCTCCCTTCCTGCCGTTTACCAGCGAGATGCTGCATACCTTTTTGGGGTATGAAACTCCGCTTTTTGGCAGCCAGAAAGTGGATACTGTGCTGGATTCGCTGGGTGAACATCAAACCCTGTTATATATTCCCGGAAACGCCGCGGGAGAATGGAAAAGCAGCGAGCTGCAGCCTGGAAGAAAGTTGGTACAACCTGCGCCCCTGTTTAAAAAGCTGGATGCCAGCATCATCGAAGAAGAACGCGCCCGGCTCGGTCAAAAATAATTTCAACAGCAGCCCTCCATTTTTGGAGGGCTGGTTTTTTTGCAATTTGATTATCTGACCTGTTCTCCGGTGATTTCAAACATAAATTTAAATAACAGCCCGGCTATTTCATCCGGTTTCTCGAGCGGGATTAAGTGCCCTGCGCCGTGAATTCCAAAATACTGTGCGTCGCCAATCCGACCCGCCATGACCCGGGCTGCCCGTGGAGGGAAAAAGCGGTCGTGTTCTCCCGCGCATACCCATACCGGTGTTTTTATCTTGTGCAGTTCTTTGTTCAGATTTGCCTTATGGCAGGCGGTCAGATCTCCATAGAGTACCCCGGTGCGTGTCTGTGATACCGCTCTGCGGGTGGCATCCACCCAGCGCGTGCCGGCAGATCCACCCGCGAGACGCTCTACCAGCCAATCCATGGAGCCGGAATGAAGAAGTGGATTAAGTAAACCCTGGATCACCTCTTCGGGGATAGGACACTCCGCGGAAGCGGATACTACCATGGTACCCAACACCTGGTCGGGATAGTCTATGGTGGTTTGCAGGGCTATCATTCCCCCCAGCGAGTGACCAACCAGAATGCATTGATACACTTTTGCCTGTAATAAAAATTGAGATATGCTGCGTGCATAATCGCGGATGCTTTGCTTTCCTTCGCCGGACGATTTTCCATGCCCGGGTAGATCAAGCGCAATGACATTCACACCTGGCAGCCTGCGCAGGTGCAGATGCCAGCCCATCTGGCTGCCTCCTGCTCCGTGGATGAGTACCAGGGGGGGAGAACCGGCTTTGCCCAGGTTGGATGTGGTGTAGTAAATATCTCCCGCGGTTGGCATGGCGTTACCTTTCGCCAGCCAGACCCAGGCGCCTGCGGACAGCCGCGAACAGATAACTGACTTCTTCCACCCGTAAAATTCGGATGATTACAAAGTACACCAGCGCACCGGCAGTGATTCCAGCCAGGGCGGTGACCCAGTTTGGCAGCCCGCCGCTGATGAGCAGCCAACCCCACAGAGCGGCAGCCATCACCGCTCCCGCCAGCAGACTGCGCCAGGTGAGGGAGAGAATACGCCCGGCGTTGATGCGCTGCATCTTCCTGCGGATCAGGATGATCAACCCAATAGTTTCCAGCGCGGTTGCCAGCGAATTGGCTAGCGCCAACCCGCCGTGCGGCATCCAACCTACCGATTCAAACAGACGCATGAAAATCAGGCTGAAAATAATATTAAGCGACATTGCCGCAACGCCCACAAACACCGGGGTACGGGTATCCTGCAGGGCATAAAATGCCCGGCTGAGCACCTCTACCATGGCGTGCCCCACCAGCCCGGCAGCGTACCAGAGGAGAGCCCAGGCAACCAGCTCTGTAGAGAACACATCGAATTCTCCGCGCTGATAGAGCAGGGCAACAATCGGCTTGCGTAAAATCATCAAACCGATGGACGCGGGCACAGATAATAAGATCAACCCCCGCAGGCTGGCTGACAGGGAATTGCGCAACTCATCCATTTTATTGAGGGCTGCCTGCGCAGAAAATGTGGGCATGGCGGCGATGGCTATCGATTGGGCGATCGCTGCCTGCGGCATAAGCATCAACTGGAAGGCGTAGGTGATGCCATTCAGACTGCCTTCATGAAAGGAGGCCAGGATCGTATTTACCCAGAAATTTAATTGAACAATTGCCGCACCAAACAGCCGCGGCAGCATCAGTCGGCCGACCTGTAAGACCAGGCTGTCTTTGGGGATAAAAACAGTATCATAACTGCCGTGTAATTTTAGAAGAGAGGGAATTTGCAGCCCGAGATGGAGCAGCGCTCCCAGAACCGCACCCCATGCCAACCCGAAAATCCCAAGATCAGGTGAGAGCAGCCACACACCCAAAATCATGCCCGTGGAGTACATTGCCGGCGTCAACGCGGGGATCAGGAACTTCTGATGCGCGTTCAAAATTCCCATAACCAGCCCGCTCAACCCAAAGATGACCACCGATGGCAGCAGGACACGTAGGATCTGAACCGTGAGCTGCTGTTTTTCCGCATCAAAACCGGGCGCCAGAAGATTTTTTACCAGCCAGGGCGCGATAACCGCCGTGATCAGGCATACCGCGATCATGATCACCACAATCAGGTTGGCAATTCCACTCGCCAGCCGCCAGGCGGTGGATTTTTGATCTTTGACGAGCAATCCGGTAAATGTGGGAAGAAACGCCGAAGCCAGCGC
>CAZRKL010000036.1:14892-19052 GCA_964600595.1 uncultured Leptolinea sp. | reverse complement strand
ATGATAATTGGATTTTTACTGGCTGTTTTATTTGGTCCGGTTTTCTGTGGATGGATTTGTCCCTTTGGCACATTTCAGGAATGGATAGCAGGGATTGGCAGAAAGATTTTCAAAAGAAAGAAATTCAATCACTTTATACCTCAGAATATTGATCGAATACTGCGGTATCTCAGGTACGTTGTGCTGGTCTGGGTACTGTACATGACTGCGACAACAACAAAATTGATCTTTGCTGATTATGATCCATATTTTGCTTTGTTCAATTTTTGGACGGGGGAAGTAGCCATTGGTGGATATATCATTCTCGGGATAACGATACTGAGTTCATTATTTATTGAACGTCCCTGGTGTAAATATGCCTGTCCATATGGGGCTGTACTTGGCATAACGAATCTATTCAGGGTCTTCAGCATTCGTAGAGTTGAATCAACCTGCCGGATGGATGGAGCCTGTGACATTACCTGCCCGATGAATATCAATGTAAGCTCCAAGTCCATAATTCGTGATCACCAATGTATCTCCTGTCTTGAGTGCACTTCTGAAGCGCATTGCCCGGTAGCTGGGACGGTTGTGTTTTCAACGAAGCACCCACAAAAAAGTGGAATTCTACCTAAGTCTGTGAAAGCAGGTAACTAAGATGCAGCTAAAATCTATTCCCCTGGCTTTTGTTCTATTGGTGGTTTTTTTCGGCGGAATCGGTGCCAGCAGTGCTATGAATTACTGGCAAACTGAATCTAACAAAACACCTGAGAAATTTTCAGCAGGCGAGGTGGCTGGAGAATATGACCCTGCAGATATCCGGGGGTCGTATACTTTTGGAGATATCCACACTTTGTTCAATATTCCACTGGAGGATCTGCATACGGCATTTAGATTGCCACAAAATGTTGACACCGAAACGTATTCATTAAAGTCGTTGGAAGAAATTTATGCTGAACTACCTGTCGAAATGGGGACCAGCTCAGTCAGGATGTTTGTTGCATTTTATACAGGATTGCCTTATGACCTGGATAATTCAGAAGAAAGCTATCTGTTTTCTGAAGCTGCAGATATTATAAAAACGAATGGCAAGATGCTGCCTGAGCAGCTTGAATACCTTCAAGGACATATATTTGAGTCTGATGGTCAA
Organism: uncultured Leptolinea sp.; assembly: GCA_964600595.1. Classification (GTDB taxonomy): domain Bacteria; phylum Chloroflexota; class Anaerolineae; order Anaerolineales; family Anaerolineaceae; genus DAIOEK01. The sequence continues at coordinate 17,923 of CAZRKL010000036.1, read as the reverse complement.
TTACAGCCGGGTGGTAATAATATTACTGAACAGGTGGTTGTTGAGCCTCCAGCGGAGGACACAAAGGTTTCAACAAACAGTCCGAGTGAGCATACAATAACTGGTAAAACAACGTTTAAAGATCTAATTGATTGGGGATTACCCCCTGAGATAATTACAAAAATACTTCAGGAAGAAATGCCAGATCAAAAGATTGTGATTAAAGATTATTTGTCAGAAAAAGGGATTGAATTCTCAAGTATCAAGACTTTACTTCAAGCAGAAGTTGATAAACAACCATAATGAAAACAATTTGATGAAAATTGGATGCGTTTGAATAAGAACGCATCCAATTTTTTGTTCCTGGTTCGAGCACTTTCAATCGTAGTTATAATTATTGAATGGGAAAAACAGATAACATGAATCAAAATTTTTCATCCAGACTGGCTCAATTATTAAATGAGTATAAAACCGGAAAAGTTGATTTTCGCGAGGCGCAAGAGATAATTGAATCTCTCACAAATAACGATGTAAATGAGTACTCCAACCTCGATATCCACCGCCGTGAGAGAACTGGAATACCAGAAGTAATATTTGCAGATGGCAAAACACCAGCTCAGGTCGCGGGAATTTTTCAACGATTAGAGTCTGATGATTTCGGTGTTTTGGCTACACGGGTTACTCCTGCCATGTATCTTGAAATAATGGATATGCTGCCAGATACGGAGTATTCCCCTGAAACCCGTTTATTAACTCGCAGTCCCAAAAAACTTGTCAAAAAATACCCGGGAATAACAGTTGTAACAGCTGGTACTTCTGATATTCCGGTTGCTGAAGAAGCTGCGGTAACAGCTGAGATGATGGGTCATGACGTTCAAAGGATCTTTGATGTGGGGGTGGCGGGGGTACATCGGCTGTTCAATCGATTGGATGATTTGCGCAAGGCAAATGTTGTTATTGTTGCTGCGGGGATGGAAGGTGCATTGCCTTCTGTTATAGGAGGGCTGATATCTGCGCCAATTATAGCCCTGCCCACGAGCGTTGGGTATGGTGCAAGTTTTGGTGGACTTGCCGCCCTCCTGGGGATGTTAAACAGCTGCTCACCTGGATTAGCAGTAGTAAATATAGATAATGGTTTTGGTGCTGGATGCATGGCAGCAAAAATCAATGCGAGGATCTGGCAGGCGCATGAGTAAAAGGGATCAGACAGAAAAGATTTTGGCTATGATGAAATATGATGGTTGCGATCCTCAACTAATCATAAAGGCAGAGAAGTTGTGTAACCTCATTCTAAAGTATCCGTCTGCAGTAGTTGCATACTCTGGAGGAGTCGACAGCACATTTCTCGCCTGTTGGACTAAATTGTTGATGGATGACCAGATGAGAGCTGTTACAGTCTTCTCTACAATGGATAGTCGGGAGCAGCATTTTTCTGCCTTAGACACCGCATTTAATCTGGGAATTCTAAATATTCAGTTGGTTGCTGATATTCTTGCTAATCCGAAGATTAGATCAAACCCGGTTGATCGTTGTTTTCACTGCAAGAAGATGATCATGGAATTGATCTGGTCATTTGCCCGGGAGAACGGCTTTGCTGTTGTCATGGAAGGGCAGAATGTTGATGACCTGGCTGATTACAGACCCGGTAGAAAAGCGGTGGAATTAACCCATACATTAAGTCCGTTGGTTGAATGCGGGTTTTCAAAGAATGACATCAGGGCACTATCAAAATGGCTGGATCTGCCTACGTGGGATAAACCAAGCTCACCCTGTCTGGCAACCCGAATTCCATACGGAATTCCACTCAAAGAAAATATCTTATTGTTGATCGAATCGGGGGAGAAATATCTTCGTGAACAGGGATACAATAAGGTTCGAATTCGGTGGGGAACCGATATATGCAGAATTGAAGTGGATGAAGATGAAGTTCAGAGATGCATGGCGGATGAAAGCAATATACAAAATGCGCTCAATAAACTGGGATTTAATCAGGTTGTTGTCGATCCCAAAGGATACCGCCAGGGGAGTTTAAATGAAGGGGTAGTGAAATGAAAGTTCTGTATTGTGATTGTTTTTCTGGCGTAAGCGGTGATATGCTTTTGGGGGCGCTGATTGATGCAGGTATGCCGGTTGATGTTTTACATACAGAGTTATCCAAGCTTGGTTTGCCTGAATACAAACAGGTAAAAGTGAGTGAGATAAACAAGAATGGTATGCGCGCATCCTACCTCCAATTCGATCTCGTAGGGGTAGGCGATCATAGACATGCGCATAGCCGACATCTAGCAGACATTCGGGAAATCATTCTAAATAGTAAGTTGTCAGATCAGGTGAAAGATACCTCCCAGCGGGTATTCCTGCGCCTTGCAGAAGCTGAAGCAAAAGTTCATGGCAGTTCAATTGACCATGTACATTTTCATGAAGTAGGGGCGGTGGATTCAATTCTGGATATTTGTGGGGTCATGGTTGGCTTGGCGTATTTCCAAATTGACAAAATATTTTCTTCACCCTTACCTGTTGGAGGAGGAACGGTACAAACCAGCCATGGATTGTTACCAGTTCCAGCACCAGCTACACTGGAATTAATGAAAATGTGTTCAGCGCCAACAGTGTCCTCTTTGGCGCAGGTGGAGCAAGTTACCCCAACCGGAATGGCAATATTAGCAGAATTCGCCCAATTCTCCCGCCCTGAGATGTACATTCAGCAGGTGGGTGTTGGTGCGGGGACGCGCGAACTCCCCTGGGCAAATATTCTGCGGATATTCATGGGTGAAAGTAGTGGAGAAGAATCAACGCATGTAGAAATTGAAACCAATCTGGATGACATGACCCCTCAAAGCTTGGGATACATCATGCCAAAATTGTTGGAAGCTGGTGCTTTGGATGTTTCCTTTACGCCCATACAAATGAAAAAAAACAGGCCGGGAATAAAATTAAGTGTCATTGCCATGCAATCGGATGAAAACCGGCTTGCCAAAATGTTACTCCGTGAGACATCCACCTTTGGAGTGCGCATCCATGCCATTCATCGGGTTGAAGCAGACCGGGCTAT
>CAZRKL010000036.1:0-14792 GCA_964600595.1 uncultured Leptolinea sp. | reverse complement strand
GCCAGGCTGGTCTATAAGCCGCGTTCTGTACTCTGAGCGGGTATCCCGAAGGACTTCACCCAGAGCGGTATGCATCTATCTGGCTGACACGTTACCGCGCCAGTCTCATGCAGCCTACCCGGGATTACGGGAGACGAGCCATCTCCACCGGCGGACCGGTTGTATCCCTGCTTGGCCTTGCTCCGGAAGGGGGTTGCCTGGCCGCCCGTATTACTACAGACGCCGGTGGTCTCTTACACCACCTTTTCACCCTCACCACACACGGTTTCCCGGTGGGCGGTTTATTTCTGTGGCCCTGTCCTGCGCCTTACGGCGCACCGGGTATTACCCGGCAACCTGCTCTCTGGAGCGCGGACTTTCCTCGGCTTTCTGCTTATATAGCCGCGCACACCCGACCAGCCTGACATTTTTATCGTAACATGTGCATATACAATCGTCAATGATACACAATCTATCTGCTATCTAATTTGCTTCATCCATTGACGTATCATCTGCCATAGGTTAGAATTATGCCTCGGTATTGTGAAAGATTGATCGGAGGACGAAATTGGCTAACATTAAATCAGCTATCAAGCGCAACAAGCAAAACGAGAAGAAACGTATTGCGAATCGTGTTTATCGTGGTAGTGCCCGCACCTTTATCACCACCGCTCGAAAAGCTCTTGCATCTGGCACCCCTGAAGAAGTTCAGGCTGCTGTGGTTCAGGCTGTGAGCGCATTAGATAAAGCTGCGGAAAAGGGCATCATCCACAAAAACAACGCCGCTCGCCGCAAGAGCCGCCTGATGAAATCCATGAACGCTCAGGCAAAATAGTTTTTAGATATATCAAAGCAAGCGGGAGCATATGCTCCCGCTTTTTGTATCTATATTTGGTTTACACAGCAATATCTGCTCAGTTTCTGGAATCAATCACCTGCAATCCTGTTATAATTTCTACCGCGGAGGAAAATTCATGAGCCTGTTTGCGCGAGAGCAACAATCTCTCAATGATCAATTAGATGAATTCTGCAATCAGAATAATTACCCGCGCATCAGCGTTGCATGGAACCCAATCCCTTTTGCTGGACAGTGGGGAATTTCAACTTCGTTTTTTCAACTTGCAGCTCAGGTAGCCCGTTTGCAAGAGGGTAAACCAAATATCCCGTCGCTGGCTGCTCAACTAGCTGAGGATTATGCTGCGTTTATTGGTTTACCCCAGGGTTTCAGCAAAACTGAAGCTGTAAAAGGTTATCTTAATCTCACCTTTGATCCGGCACTCTACAGCCAACGTGTTGTTGATACCGTTCTGAGTGAGGGGCAAACATACGGTAAAAGCCAATCGACCGGAAAAAAGATGATGGTGGAATATGCCCAGCTAAATACGCATAAAGCTTTTCACGTGGGGCATTTACGCTGTGTAATTCTGGGCGCCAGTATTTGCCATATTCTGGAAGGTGCCGGGCATGAAGTAATTCGAGCCAACTACATGGGCGATATTGGCGCGCATGTAATTAAATGGATGTGGAACTACCTGAAAAGGCACAATGGTGAAAAACCCGATCATATCTCCATAAGATGGCTGGGCGATCTCTACGCAGAAGCTGATCGAATGGCGCATAGCGAGCCAGAAGCGGAAGCAGAAATCAAAGCGCTCTTTGCACGGTGGGATGCCCGGGATCCGGAAATTATTGATCTCTGGAAGAGAACCCGTCAGTGGTCATTGGATGGATTTGATGAGATGTTCAGATACCTGGGAGCCAGCTTTGACAGGTACTACTTCCCCAGTGAAGAAGAGGAAGACGGGAAAAAGATGGTTGAAGACCTTATTAATAGGGGAATCGCCATTGATGGAAGACCGGATGATGCTGTAATCATTAAATTAGATGAGTTGCTGGGTGAGAAGAACGAAAAATACCGGGTTCTGGTGGTTCTACGTTCTGATGGCACCGCGCTTTACGCTACTCAGGATCTCCCCCTAGCGGTGAAAAAGTTCACAGAATATGATCTTGATAAATCAATCTATGTTATTGACGTCCGCCAATCGCTCTATCTACAACAGATATACAAAACGCTGGAAATTGCGGGTTATGATTGGGCAAACCGCTGTTATCACCTGGCTTATGAGATTGTAAATCTTCCGGGGAACGTCACTATGAAATCCCGCGAAGGCACTGTAGTATTGTTGGAAGATTTGGTTAATGAGGCGGTAAAAAGAGCAATTTCGATTGTTCGTGAGAAAAACCCAAACCTGAGTGAAGAGGAAATGGAAAGCATCGGCACCTCTGTCGCCTTAGGCGCAATCAAATTCGCCATGCTAAACAGGGATAACACGAAAATTGTTACCTTTGACTGGGAAGAAGCCCTCAATTTTGACGGACAAGCAGCACCCTATATTCAGTATGCTCACGTTCGAGCAAATAGTATTTTACGAAAAAACCAATCACTTGTACCTGAAATATCAGACTACAGCTATTCGCTGGAAAAATCTGAAATTCAACTTATTGATCTGATTGCCCGATTATCAACAGAGGTACAGCGTGCGGCAGCAGATATGAAACCTCTTTATATAACCAATTATGCATTTAAGCTTGCGCAAGCATTCAATGATTTTTATAATACATGTCCAGTGATGCAGGTCGAAGAACCACAGAAATCTGCACGATTGCGACTGGTGGCTGCAGCCAAGCAGACACTGGCGAATAGTTTGGCTTTATTGGGCATCACAGCCCCAGAAGCGATGTGAACCTCAACGCTGCCGACCCGGGTTGACCATTTCTCCACCGGGACGGTTACCCTACAACCACAGGAGAAACTGTATGACACCAATCAAAACCCTTATCATGGGCGCCGCCGGGCGCGACTTCCACAACTTTAATGTCTTTTATCGAGATAATAAAGATTATGAAGTTGTGGCATTTACTGCTACCCAAATTCCCAATATTGAAGGGCGCAAGTATCCAGCTGAATTAGCGGGAACTCTGTACCCAAAGGGAATTCCCATCTACCCCGAATCAGACCTGGTCAAGCTGATCAAGGAATTCAAAGTAGATCAGGTCGTATTTGCTTACAGCGATGTTCCGCATGAGTATGTCATGCACAAAGCCTCCATTGTATTGGCAGCTGGAGCTGATTTCAAGCTGATGGGTACCAGATTAACCCAAATTAAAAGCACAAAACCGGTTGTTTCGGTATGCGCGGTAAGAACAGGTTCTGGCAAGTCCCAAACCACTCGCCGTGTATCGCAGATTTTGCGTGGAATGGGATACAAAGTCGCAGCTATTCGTCACCCCATGCCTTACGGTGATCTGGTGAAACAGAAAGTGCAACGGTTTGCCACATACGCTGATCTCGATAAACATGAATGCACTATCGAAGAGCGTGAAGAATACGAACCACACCTGGATAATGGTGTGATTGTTTACGCGGGTGTTGATTACGAAGCGATTCTTCGCCAGGCTGAACAGGAAGTGGATGTTGTTTTGTGGGATGGCGGAAATAACGACTTCCCATTTTATGTTTCTGATTTGCAAATTGTTGTGGCTGATCCACACAGAGCAGGTCATGAAAGCACCTACCATCCTGGTGAAACCAATATTCGGGCAGCAGATGTTTTTGTGATCAACAAAGTTGATACAGCCAATACTGAGAACATCCTTCAGGTCCGTGCAGCTTTACATGCCATGAACCCCAATGCAGTTGTCATTGAAGGAGCCTCACCTCTCTTTGTGGATAACCCTGATGCAATTCGAGGTAAACGCGTTCTGGTCATCGAAGATGGCCCGACTTTGACTCATGGTGAGATGAAATATGGCGCCGGTTGGGTTGCCGCCCGTCGTTTTGGGGCTGCTGAAATTGTTGATCCCCGCCCGTTTGCAGTTGGTACAATCGCAGAGACTTATCGAAAGTACCCGGGAACAGGTCCAATTCTCCCGGCAATGGGTTATGGAGATGAGATGACCAAGGATCTTGAAAAAACAATCGACCGCGCGGATGTTGATCTTGTTGTGAGCGCGACCCCGATCGATTTGAACCGTATCATAAAAGTTAAGAAACCTATGCAGCGCGTTCGCTATGAATTGCAAGAGATCGGTCAGCCCACCCTGGAAGATATCTTAAAGAATAAATTTGGTAAATAGCATCTAATTATTCAAGAATGACAAAAGGGCGGAACATTGTTCCGCCCTTTTGTACTATCAAGAATCCTAAACCAAAATATTACTTAATCTGGATGACTAATCGACAGCAACCAACACATTGGATGCTTTTACGACAGCGTATACATCCTTGCCGACCACCAAGCCCAAATTTATGACAGATTCTCTGGTGATGATTGATACAATTTCTTCACCAGATTTGGTTTGAATAGTCACTTCAGAATTGACAGCACCCTCCACAATTCTGACTACCTTTCCTTTGAAAACATTTCTTGCGCTAATTCTCATGACTCACCTTTCCCTAATTTCACTTTATAAATATAGAATACTGCGTAGGTCTGTATAACACAATAAGGCAACATAATACATAACACAAAAAATCTTGTTATTGATAATTGACCAGATTAAGAAAACTCTCCACAATCTCCGGGTCAAATAAAATGCCTTTTTGATCTTCCATGTACTTAATTACATCAGCTTCCAACCAGGCAGGGCGGTAGGGACGATCAGACAGTAATGCGTCGTAAACATCCACCACTGCAAAAATTCTGGCAGGTAAAGGTATATCCTCCCCCGTTAGCCCTTTCGGATAACCAGAACCATCCCATCTCTCGTGGTGGCTGTATGGTATATCCAGGCTGGGGATTAGGTAAGGAATTTTCTCAATCATTTGCCGTGCGTTTTCAGGATGGCGACGCATTACATTCCACTCACTATCTGTCAAGGGACCCGGTTTTAATAATATACTGTCAGGAACAGCAATTTTTCCAATGTCGTGTAATAATGCTCCCCGGTAAATTGACATTCGTTCTTCAACACTAAACTCGTAGAGCTCCAGCATCCGCATGGTTAGATCAACTACCCGTCTGCTATGATCGGCAGTTTCATGCTCGCGAAGGTCAAGAGCGTGAACCCAACCCTGCAAGGTTTCCGCGTATGCTTCTTCCAGCTCAAGGTGAGCGGAATTCAGATGCTCTTCAGCCAGCTTTCTCTCTGTGATATCCTGAACGGCACCATAGATACCGGTAAGTTCATTCTTTGCATCATCCCATACAGGATGAGCAAAAACCCGCACCCATTTTGTTCGGCTATCTTTGGCTATCGTTCGAATCTCAGTAATTACCACCCGATTAGCTCGAAGGTTTTCAATATCCTGATCATCCTTCTCTCGATCCTCCGGGAATAGAGTCGCCCTCCAGCCGCCATTGGCTATGTATTCTTCTTTTGTGTATCCAGTGATAGTGTCGAACGCACCAGCAACCCAGTCCAGGCTAAGGTTACCTTTTGAATCCACTTTGGATGAGAACATATAATCAGAGGTCAGGGTTGATAATAACCGGTAACCTTCTTCAATTTCCTGAATTTTATTTTTTACTGAATTCAGATGATTGGTACGATCGAACACTTGTTTTCGTAAGGATGTATTCCAACCTAAAAATACAACGGCGATGATGAGCGCGCCAACTAGCCCCCAAACCAAATAGCTTCGCCAAAAGGAATCTGGTGATTTTTCCAACCAGCGATCCAGCAATTGATAATAAATTGATTTGGGTGAATTCCTCCAACCATCCAGATTCCGATCTATGGCATCTAATAATTCAATATTCTTGCCCTTGGGAGTAGCATAGTATAAGGAGATAGCATCCAATATTATTGGAGTCTTTGTCAGGGCAAATTCTTCGTGCGAATAATCACCATAAAAGTGGTTGATCAGCGCAGCATCAGCATTATGATCAGCCACGAGTTGAAAAACTTCCTCCGGGGAAGCCCCGGTGACTACCGAGATATTGATATCATAATCTTTTGCTGTTTCTTCCAGCGCAGTTGCCTGGATCGATTGACTCAGGACGGCTACAGTTAAGTCATCGAGTTGATCAATCCGGGTAATAAAAATTTCCGGATGAGTATAGACTCTAGACCAGCTTTCTGCCGCAGGAATATGGTGAAAGCTGAATACTTTTTCACGTTCCGAAGTGTACGCCACGTCTGGCATCAGATCGATCTTTCCTGATGCCAAATCTCGCAAACAGGTTTCCCACTCACATGGTTGGTAGGTTACGATCCAACCCTCTTTTTCAGCAATCTCATCCAACAGGTTTATAAAAAAACCATCAGCTTTGCCTTGCTCATTAATAAACACTTTTGGTATGTTTTGATACACACCAACTTTGATGGTTCTTTTCGCGGCATAAATACCATCTGCCTGGCTGATGGAAAGGAACAACAGCAAAAATCCAGCAATCAGGAGAACAGGATAAGATCTGGTTTTGTAAGATGTCATTTTTGCAGATATCGTATTCTTTGACCCAGACATTGTCATAATTATCAGATGAAAATCCGATTGAGGATATGGTTTATTGATTTATAAATTCCGGTTTATTTATTCCAAATCGCACATTGCGGATTTTTACCACCTCGTTGATCCTGATTGGAATGGGTTTTCAAGCAATACCGGAAATATTATTACTGAATTTATTATGACGATTAATGGCGGAATAATAAATAAAACTATTGTAAAAATATTATACGTCTATGTAAACAATAAGATATAAGTGATTTTCCAGCACGTTTATACCAATTTTAAGAAATTATCAATCACCCGAGAATCAAAATGCGTGTTTCTTTGTTCATTAAGATACTTGATAACCTCTCCCTCTGGCCAGGCTTTCCGATATGGCCGATCAGAAAGAAGTGCATCGTAGACATCTACTACCGCAAAGATGCGGGCAGGTAATGGAATTTCATCTCCAGCAATTCTAGAAGGATAACCAGATCCATCCCACCACTCATGGTGGAAATAGGGTATATCCAGACTGGCAGTCAGATACGGAATATTCGCGATCATTTCACGTGAATAAATGGGGTGTTTACGCATGATTTCCCATTCTGCATCTGTGAGGGGTCCAGGTTTCAACAGGATTTCATCTGGTACACCAATTTTTCCAATATCATGAAGCAATGCTCCCCGGTAGATGTCTTTTCGTTGGGTATCATTGAAGTTGTAAAAATCTAACATCCGCATGGTTAACTCGACCACACGGCGGCTGTGATCTGCCGTCTCATGTTCACGCAGATCAAGCGCATGAACCCAGCCTTCCAATGTGTCTGCGTATGCATTCTCGAGGTTTTCATGTGCAAGTATCAACTGCTCTTCTGCTTCAATCCGGTCAGAAATATCGCGTGTTATGGATAATATGCACATTTCACTATTTATTTCAATTACTCTGGCTGACATCAGGCCAGTACGAACAGAACCATCTTTATACCTGAATTGGGCTTGCAAATTATCTACATAACCTTTTTCCCGCAATCCCATTACAAGCCTATCGCGATCAGCAGGATCAGCCCATATGTTTAATTCCAGTGATGATTTTCCAATTACATCTAATCTGTCATATCCGGTAAGCTTGGTAAATCCTTCATTGATGTCGATATATAAACCATCTTTCAACCGGTTTATATTCACACTATCAGGTGAGGTGTGAAAAGCTTTTGAAAACTTTTCTTCTGAGGCTTTTAATGCAACGGAGGTATGATGTTTTTCAGTTACATCTGAAAACAGTACCATGATGTCCATATCCGTAGTTCTGAATGCGTGGACGTCATAAGAACCGATGATTTTGTCATCTGTATAGATCACCTGGTTGTTTACCCAGGGAATTCCATATCGGGCTGTTTCGCGGTAATGATCCGGGATATCTGTGCTTTCGAGGTTTGGAAAAGCATCTTCTATTCGCTTTCCCACGAGCGCAGCATGCTTAATTCCCAGGATCTTGTCTGCTGCCGGATTGTACCCGGTAAAAATTAAATTCCCATCATCGAGTAATTTATACATATGGATGCCCAGAGGGATAAATGAAATCACATTCTCTTGTACTTGTTCTGAGGCGATCCGTCTGGCTTCAGACACATGGAGATGGGAGATATCTCTGCTGGAGATGATAAAAGCTTCAAGCTCATCATTTTGATTAAATAATGGAGCCCCCGAGGTTTCAAAGAAAATGATGGATCCGTTCGCGTGAAAACAACGCAGTTGAACTGTATGTGGTTGTTTGTCTTCAGCAGCCTCAGAGATTATCCTCAAGACATATGAAAGGTCGTCAGGATAAACCATATCAAGCGCATTTGTTCCTATTAGATTCTGGGGGTCATATCCCAGAGTTGCCTCGTAAGAAGGAGATGCGTAACGGAAAATCCCTTCAGGTGAGATTTCAGCCACCAGGTCTGTTGTATATTCAGCCAGACGGCGGAGTTGCGCTTCGCTCTCAACCAGAGTATTTTCCAACTCTTTTCGACGGCTGATTTCTTCTGAAAGAGTCTGATTTATGTCATTTTGCCGGGTTACCAACTGGTTTACCTGGTTGTAATAGTATTCCTGGAGGGTTGCAATACTAACGAAAAGAAACAGCGAGGTGATAATTGCACCAAGGTCATTTACGAGTGTTGTTGCATGAAAAACCAGGGTGGTATAGGCATAAGCCAAAATAGCCAGAATTACCATGATCCGCTGCATCAGAACATTCATCAGCATACCACTGAGAAAAACAGCAAACGCATAAAAAAGTGGACTTAATGGAGCCAGGTAGCTTGATGATGCGTAAATACCCAGCCCAAAGCATAAGAAAGACGGAAAATACCTTGCCCATCTCCAATGACTGGTTCGTGAAATCAGCCAGAAAGGAATGGTCAGAGCGATCAGGATGTAGATGACAAGTGTATTGTTAAAATCCAGAACCTTAAAAATGGTCAGAATCAGTAATATTGGCACAGCCGCGCATTGAATGATGAGCATCAATCGTAAAATATCGCGTGTCCATTTCTCACGGCGAATGAACCGATCATCCGTTTTTCCTAATGGAGGAAACCACTTCTTCAGCGAACGCACCAGCAAATCTCCTGCAATTGTCTGTGAGGCAATAATAATAACAACTATATATTATTTAATGAAAGAAATAAATAAAAATTATCTAAAACCTGATATTTTCTCATGTTCACCCGGCACATATGGATTCTATCCTTTATAATGGATATATGTTCATAGATGAAGTGAAAATTTCTGTAAAATCTGGAAAAGGTGGAGATGGAATGATCCATTTCCACCGTGAGAAGTACGTTGCCAGAGGTGGCCCGGATGGCGGCGATGGCGGAAGAGGTGGAGATATTGTCTTCGAAGCCACCCCTCACATGAATACGCTGTATAGTTTTCAGCATCAGGCGAAGTACAACGCGGAAGATGGACGTAATGGCAGAATAAATAACATGACTGGTCGAAATGGCAAGGATAATGTTATTAAAGTGCCTGCCGGGACGATAATTTTTGATGCAGAAACCGGTGAGGTCATTGGTGATCTCGTCGAAGACGGTCAACAACTGGTTGTATGTAAGGGCGGCAGAGGCGGTAAGGGAAACCAGCATTATGCTACATCTCGTAACCAGGCACCCAGAACAGCAGAAAAAGGTGAACCCGCCGAAGAGAAAATGTTGCGGTTGGAATTAAAACTGATTGCTGATGTTGGCATTGTAGGAATGCCTAACGCCGGAAAATCCAGCTTACTGGCAGCAGTCAGTAATGCAAAACCCCGTATTGATAATTACCCATTTACAACCCTGGAACCCAACCTCGGAGTGGTCGATCTTCGGGGTGATACTCAATTGGTATTGGCGGATATACCAGGTCTAATAGAAGGTGCACACATGGGGGCTGGCCTGGGAGATTCGTTCCTCCGGCATATACAAAGATGCCGGGTTCTTATTCATTTATTAAACGGTGAATCAGAAGATCCACTTGCTGATTACAGTCAGATAAATAATGAATTGGCGTTATTTGATGAAAAATTAGGAGAAAAACCACAGCTGGTTGTTTTGAATAAGATAGACATACCTGAAGTTCAAGAAAAAGTCGCGACGCTAAAACGAGCTTTCAAGAAAAAAAATGTTGTTCTATATGCCATATCAGCACTTGCCCGAGTTGATCTGATGCCGACATTATGGAAGGCTGCAGAACTGCTCTCTCAAGCTCCTGAACCTGAAAAACCCAGCGCACTGCCGGTATACAAACCAGTGGATGATGCAGGGAGCTTTGAAATAATCCGCGAGGAAGAACACTGGCGGATTGTTGGTAAGTCAATTGAGAGATCTGCTTCAATGACGTACTGGGAATCTGAAGAATCTGTCAGGCGATTTCAGCGTTTAATGGAACGCTTGGGATTGGATGATGCATTACGCAAAGCCGGAGTAGAAGAAGGGGATTCAGTTTTCATAGGTGACTATGAGCTGGAGTGGCAGGAGTAAAAATGCGTATCGGCGTATTTGGCGGTACGTTTGACCCTCCCCATATAGGGCACCAAATACTTGCAGCTGAGGCTCAGCGCCAGTTAGATTTAGGAAAAGTATTATGGATGTTGACACCCATCCCACCCCATAAACTGGGTATGGATCATTCTGAAATTGAACACCGAAAAGAAATGGTTCAGTATATGGTCAATCTGGATCACAGGTTTGAATTAAGTGATGTAGAAATATCACGTCCGGGGCCACACTATGCTTTGGATACCATGCGAATCCTGAGACAAAAGTATCCAGAAGATGAGCTTATTTATTTATTGGGTGGAGATTCATTGAGAGATCTACATACCTGGCATCAGCCAGTGGAATTTATTGAGTCGTGTGACAAAATTATTGTGATGCGGAGACCGGGAGCAAAAATTGGTTGGAAATCGATCTGTACAAGGCTTCCTTCGTTGAAAAATAAAGTGAGATTTCTTAATACGCCATTGATTGAAATATCCGCGAGCGACATTCGTGCTCGAAAGAGCAGAGGGGAAGATATTTGGCAGTTCTTAAATCCAATGGTAAACACCTATATACAAAATCACGATCTTTATTCTCCAAGAATGAAATAAAAAGCGTCAGCACATAGGCTGACGCTTTTTGACTCACCAAAAATAATATTATTCTCGAACCAGTTCCAATGATCCCAAATTCATATTTACGTTAATTTCCAACATGGGTCCTGAGCCTTCTGTTGAGTACCGGCTGCCATTCACCGTCCAGGTTCCAGTAGTATTCACGTTTTTCATCTCGCCATTGACTTTGATTTCTGCCGATGTGCCTTCGGGAACGACTATTCTGATAGTGCTTACACCTGCCTCAATATCAACTTCGGCATCTCTTTGAAGTTCACCACTGAAATCCAATTCATAGGATCCCGCACCACCGGAAAAATTCATTTCTGCAAAATTTGCATTAGCGAGATTGTTTAGGGTTATGGTAGATGCGCCAGTATTATATGTAAAGCTTTCCATTGGAATTGCATTGGGGGAAGAAAATTGCACGGTATTCGTACTTGCGCCATCTTCGATACTAAGACTATTCAAAGGCAGCCCACCGAGTTCCATCTTTCCACTATAAGCTCCAGCATTAATAATCAGCGAAGTGGGTACTGATCCCCCCAGCTGCAGATCCCATTGATTGGTTATCTTTGTTGAAGGCAATCCTTTTATGCCCTGGGTTTCCTGTTTAATTGTCAGTTCATCGCCGTCCCAATTAACTTTTGGTTCCCAGCCGGCTACATTATATGTCACCGTCCCATTCACCAGATCTTTTGCCCCTGATCCAATTTCAACTTCAGCAGCACCAATGTCCAGTCTCAGAACAACATCTTCAATCCCAGATGGGACTGATTCATCGATAGCCGCAGTTGTCTCTGGAATTGTATCTACATTAGGCAGGTTTACAGTAAAACTGCAAGCCAGAGATGATAAGGTTAGTATTCCAATTGCAAGAAATAATTGCTTTTTCATAATTTACTCCAATTTTCCATTATTTTAATCTGCATTGATTTGCGGGGATTGTGATGCAGATGATTTATTCTCTGTATTTTCGTATATTCTTGTGCCAAAACGGGTAAGAATGACTCCACCCAAACCGATTAAGACAATTAGAGAGACAACGAGCCAGCCAACGCAGGGGATCAGAGAAATCACCCCCAACACCAAGCCCATAATGAGGGTTCCCATTCCCGCAGAAACCGGCACTGCCCATGTTGTTTTAAATAGATGTGCTATTCGATCTCCCAATTCAGTTCCAAGTGCCACCCAGCCCAAGTAACAGGCGAGAGCCAGAGCAACAGCTGTTAGAACTGCTACTGGCGAAAGAATGATGGTGATAGCTAATATGACCACAATGATCGGAAACGCAATTATGGTGAGAATTGCCACCAGAAAACCAATCCATGGCGAAGCAACGATTGCGTTGGTAACACGATTGATATGCCTGGGAACAAATAACGCAATTAGCATCGCCACACAAGCGCTTACGATACTAAAGAAAAATATCGAAAGCAGTGAAGCCATGAAATTCGCTAATTTTCCAAGTAATCCTTCTCCTGATGGAATAACCGGTTTGGCTGGTGATATGGTTGAAGGTTTTTCAGGAATAACAAATCCTGAAGGTAGTGAGCCGCCTTCTTTTATTTCCCCGCGAATATCCGCATCATCTGATTTGTTTAATACCGATGAAACCAGGAACACATCTCCCAGTACGATCGCTGAATCAGAGATGCTTGCTGAGCCGGCAAATAGATGCATGTTGCTTTCAACAATGCCATTCACCGTAACCTGGCCACCCACCAGGATAATACTGCCATTGATCACCGCATCTTCTTCGATTCTTGCCGTTCCACCAATAACAATTAAGTTGCCATTGAGAGTCTCATCGCTTTTTAAAACAAATGAACCTCCCATAACAACCTGATCATCCTCTAGTGGAGCAGCATATACCGGAGATGGGATGAGAGATACAGCCACAATTAGAGTAAATACGAACAACTTGAATTGTTTCATGCTTCCCTCCTTTGTCCGGCAGTAATCTTTCTGAGAGCGACTATCCAGATAGATACCCAGAATGTAGCGAGAGCACCCAAAGATATTCCAACAATTCGGGAGATACCTACCGGGATTGCAGATACAAAGAATTGCATGGCAGCCAGCCATTCAACCACGACGGTAGTTTGATTTATTGCCCTAACCACACCGGCAACGAACATCTGGTATAGGTTAATGTTCTGGAACCACAAAGCTCCAAAGTTCACCAGAACGATAGCACATGCGACAGTTAATAATGATGAGAATACTACCCAGGCTGCCAATTGCTGTTCTCGTTCCACTCTTTTTTCTGCGGTTTTTTGCCACCTGAGGCTGAAGCCTGAAACAGGTTCCATTTCAGTAGACTGTTTGAACAACCAATCTACCCCTTTAGCGGCTTCAGAAAGATGGCGGCATTCATCGCAAGAAGCGAGATGTTGTTTCAGCGATATCCGCTGATCCTCCAACAAGGTGTCTTCAAAGATCCAATCTTCAAACGGCTGATGGTTCATGAGTCCTCCTGGCGGGAAGGGGTTGGGTGGAATTTTGTTTTAACCATTCTTGAGCCATTAATTTTCTGGCACGAAACAATCTGCTTTTTACAGCACTAACAGTAAGATGTAACACTTTTCCTATCTCCTCGTCTGAAAAGTCATACCAATATCGCATAATGACTGCAGACCGATCTTCAGCTGACAACGCGCTTAGAAGACCCCTGATTCGTTTTTGTTCTTCAGATTGCGCGGCTGCGCTCTCTGGAAGCATGGCAAGATCGGGGATAAAGTCATCTGGCATTGCGTCAATACTGACTGAGCCAAACCGTCTTTTTCGAATTTGATCAATGCAATAATGTGCTGCAATTGAGAGTAGCCAGGTGAGGAAGGGGCGTTGTGAATCATATGATTGAATATTCTTGTAAGCCTTCCAGAATGTTTCCTGAGCTGCATCTTCTGCATCAACTTCGTCCCCCAGCATACGCGCGCAGAGATTGAAAACCGGCTTTTGGTATTGCTCCACGATGGACGTGAAATTGGCCGGATCAATCGGATGTTCTTTTGATTCATTAACGTTATGCGCTGTAGCACTCATCTATACCTGCTGAACCTGTCGTCACAATAATATACGCTTCGAATATAAAAAGGTTGCACACATTTCTCATCAAAATCCCGGAAAAATATTGCTGTAATCTTATAGGATGACTTCTTCCTTACCAGCAAGCTTTTCTTGAATCTTTTGTTCAACAATATCCATTGCCCGTGTTTGGTGAACATAATCGAGATTTTCTGTTTGTAAGGTTAGTACCGGACAAAGATCAAAATCTTTCATCCAATCATCATAGAAAGTATCCAACAGCGAAAGGTAATCTGAGCTTATTCCTGTCTCAATGTTCCGAGCCCGTTTTTGAATTCGATCCATCAAGGTTTTAACGGGTGCTCGGAGGACAATCAGCAGATCTGGTGTCGGTAATTGACTGACCACCAGTTGGTAAAGTCGCAAATAAGTACGATAATCCTGTTCGTTCAAGTTTCCCATATGGTTCAACGCGCGGGCAAATATGAATGCATCTTCAAAAATTGATCTATCCAGAATTGCCGATACTGGACTGTTGTACAGTTGAAGATATTGCTCAGCCCGATGACCAAGGAAAAATACCTGAAGATGGAAAGACCAGCTCTTCATATCCCGATAGAAATCGGCAAGGTAGGGATTATCTGAAACTGATTCAAATGCTGTTTTCCATCCCAACCTGGAACCCATCCGTTCGGTTAATGAGGTTTTTCCGGATCCGATATT
>CAZRKL010000035.1:0-19108 GCA_964600595.1 uncultured Leptolinea sp. | reverse complement strand
GTTTCAGGGAATGCTGGATTACACGCTGCAAGAGCTTTTAAGCAGGCTCTCCGCACAGTGCTTTCTGAGAAATTTGATTGCTCCCCTGATGAAATCTCCTTCTCTGCCGGCAAGGTTCATGTTTGCGGCAAAGATCTGAGTATGCTTGAGGTTTATGCTGCTTGTAAATCAGTAAATAGCCAGCCTAAGGTTACGTACATTTATGAAGCTCCGCAAACTCTACCCCTCGGAAAAGGCGGCGATATGCATTTCGCGTTTTCCTTTGCAGCCCAGGCTGCTGAGGTTGAGGTAGACACACAAACAGGAGAAGTCAAGGTGCTCACCTTGTTGGCTGCCAATGATGTTGGCGCAGCAATTAATCCATTGGGATTAGCAGTTCAGGTAGAAGGTGGCGCTGTGATGGGGCTTGGGAATGCACTCACCGAGGCATTTCTGACAAAAGATGGCAGGATTATCACTGATCGATTAGCCAGGTATCGCATTCCATCCATTACCCATACTCCAGAGATTGTATCCATGATTGTGGAGCATCCAGTATCCACCGGTCCATTTGGCGCCAAAGGTGTTGGTGAAATTGTCAGCATTCCAACCACGCCAGCGATTACCAATGCAATCTATAACGCCACCGGATATCGGGTTGACAGGTTACCTGTGGATCAAGAACTAATCGCCAGGCACATCAAAGAACATGGTGGAATTGGCAGGGTTGAATATGCTTCAGGATCATGAAATCCCACAATGGCTTAAATGGGCACGCGAGATCCATCAAATTGGGCAAACAGGCTTATATTTTACGCAGAATGAGTTCGACCGCCAGCGATTTCAGCGGCTGATGGATATTGCAGCAGACATGATCAATGACCATGTTGACCAACCGCTGGAGGAAGTCCAGGCAGCGTTGTGCGCCCAGCCTGGATACATTACACCCAAAGTAGATGTACGTGGAGCTGTTTTCAAGGATGGGCAAATTCTCATGGTGAAGGAAATGCTCGATGGGTTGTGGTCATTGCCCGGGGGATATGCAGATGTGAACGAATCCCCTTCATCGATGGTTGAGCGTGAAATCATGGAAGAGACTGGCATAAAAGCGAAAGCCAGGCGGGTTGTAGGCGTTTACGAAGCCAACCATGACCGCGATCCGGTGAATGTATTCCATTGCTATAAGGTGTTATTCCTTTGTGAATATTTAGAAGGTTCACCGCGTCCAAGTTTTGAGACTCTGGAGGTGAAATTCTACTCATTGGATGAATTACCGGAGCTATCCATCCATCGCACGCAGGAAAGACATATACGTGAGGCTTTTTTGCATTTACAAGATACGAACAGACCGGCAGTTTTTGATTGAGAAGTTATGGAATTCCCGGTAAAAAGCGATGAATGATGAGGAGATGATTATATGCTAATTCTCAATGCAAAAGTGATCACGTGGGAACCGGAAAATAGGATATTGGATGGGTTTGGTGTATGGATTGACGGAAACCGGATTGCAGAAATTGCCTCATCCGAACAACTAAAAGCAATGCACCCGTCAGAAGAAATTTTCGATGCCCATGGCCAGTATCTCATGCCGGGAAATATTTGCGCGCACACTCACTTTTATGGTGCATACGCCAGGGGTATGGCTATTCCGGGCGCTCCAGCAAAAGATTTTCCAGAAATACTGGAAAAACTTTGGTGGCGACTCGACAGGGCATTAACCCTCGCAGATATTTATTTGTCTTCTCAAGTTTGCATCATCGATGCGATCAAAGCAGGCACCACAACACTTATTGATCATCACGCTTCACCAGATGCGATTGAAGGATCTCTTGACGAAGTAGCCAGGGCGGTGGATGTTTCTGGCGTAAGGGCATCATTATGCTATGAAGTGACCGACCGGAATGGACCGGATGGCACCAGACTTGGAATCGATGAAAATGTGCGTTTTATTCAAAAAATGAAATCAGACCCACACCCAAGGCTGTCAGCATCGTTTGGCTTGCATGCCAGTTTGACCCTCTCTGATCAAACCCTGGAAGCCTGTCGTAATGCTTCACCGGATGGGGTTGGTTTTCATATCCATACCGCAGAACATGAAGTAGATGAATATGACAGCCTGGCAAAATCAGGTACCAGAGTAATTGACCGGTTGCAGAAATTCGGCATCCTGGGACCTAAAAGTATTGCTGTTCATGCTGTGCATGTAGATGCAAAAGAAGTACATCTACTGGCTGAAACACAAACCTGGGTAACACACCAACCGCGCTCCAACATGAATAACGGAGTAGGTATCGGCAATGTTGAAGCCATGCTGCGTGCTGGAGTTCATGTGTGTCTGGGAAATGATGGTTTTTCCAATGCCATGTGGGAAGAATGGAAAACCGCTTACCTTGTTCATAAGCTCTGGAACCGTGATCCGCGCAGGATGGGTGGTTATGATGTCACATCCATGGCGATCTATAATAATGCGAAACTCGCCGGGATGTTCTTCCCGGCAGCTCCAATTGGTGTCATTCAACCTGGTGCAGCGGCAGATCTCGTCCTGGTGGATTATCATCCGTACACCGATTTGAACGCGGGCAACTTACCCTGGCATATCATTTTTGGCTTTAGAGACAGCATGGTTACCATGACGATGGTGGATGGAAAGATTTTGATGCTGGATAGGAAATTAACTACCCTGGATGAAGCAGAGATCAGTGCCCTGGCAAAGGAAAGTAGTGTGAAAGTCTGGGAGAAATTCAAGAAAATTTCTGCACAATAGGAACGGAGGGAATATGTCAGATATGGTTTTACCGGAAATTAAAACCATTGCAATTGCAGGTGGAACAGGTAAAGAAGGAAAAGGGTTGGCTTACCGCTGGGCAAAAGCTGGCTATCAGATCATTATTGGTTCAAGACAGGCTGAAAAAGCGCAATCAGCAGCGGCTGAACTAAATTCTTTACTTAAAGGTGTTTTGCCGGTAAAAGGCATGGTCAACCCTGACGCAGTGTCTGAAGCTGACCTGGTTGTATTAACCGTGCCATTCTCAGCCCATCGCGATACACTCTTGATTTTAAAAGATGCCCTACAGGGAAAAATCCTGATCGATGTTACAGTTCCACTGGTTCCGCCGAAAGTAACCCGGGTTCAAATGCCTCCGGCGGGTTCTGCAGCGCAGGAAGCCAGGGAGGTACTGGGAGAAGGCGTAAAAGTATGCGCCGCTTTCCAGAACATTTCGTATGAGCACTTGCTCAATAATGAAGAAATCACCTGCGATGTACTGGTAACTGGAGTAGATAAAGAATCACGGGCAATTGTATTGAAACTGGTTTCTGATGCGGGGATGATCGGTTGGGACGCTGGTGTTCTGGAAAATTCCGTTGTAGTAGAAGGAATGACATCCATATTAATAGGCATTAACAAACAGTATGGTGTTCATGATGCTGGAATTCAGATTACCGGAGTACCACGTCCTGTATGAGCAACCATCCAAAAGCAAAGCAATTAGTCCTTACGGCTTTACGCGAATTTCCGCTCATCAGGGCAGGTGATGATATTTGCGGGATAATTTGGGATGCAATCATTAAGAATGGAATCATCGTTGATGATGGCGATATTCTGGTGATTGCTCAGAAAATCATATCCAAATCTGAAAATCGACTGGTCCATCTATCCACCGTTACTCCATCCGAACGAGCGATCCAGCTGGCACAAGTTACCGGAAAAAATCCCCGATTCATCGAGCTGGTATTAAGTGAAAGCCAAAAAGTACTTCGTGTACGAGAGAATACAATCATTGTTGAACATAAGAATGGTTTCATTTGTGCGAATGCTGGTATTGACCATTCCAATGTGAATGGCGGGGGAGAAAACCCGGAAGATTGGGTTCTCCTTTTACCTGAAGACGCTGATCAATCCGCCCGGAATATAAAAAATAAGATTGAGGAGTTTTCAGGAAAGGAGATAGGTGTTCTGATTATCGACTCGCACGGGAGAGCCTGGAGAACAGGGACAGTGGGGATTACGATCGGTGTTGCTGGATTGCCCGCTCTTGTTGATTTACGGGGCGTGGAAGACCTTTTCGGGTTTAAGCTGCGGATTACTCAGGTGGGCGCTGCTGACGAGCTTGCTGCAGCAGCATCTCTGCTCATGGGACAATCATCAGAAGGAAGCCCGGTTGTTCATGTCCGTGGTTTTCCGTATGCTCTGCGTGAAAGCAACCTGCAGGAATTAATCAGACCTGAAGACCAGGATCTTTTCAGATAGGAGGGGATTTGTTACAGGGTGTGGTTTCATTACTCGATAAAAATGCAGACCGGGACATCCGATCTATTTGGAAACGGTTGGAAGAAGATTTTGGGTTAACTGCTGTGCAGAGTTCGCTCGCACCTCATTTCTCCTGGCATGTGGCAGAAGAATATGATCAGGTTGCCCTCAGGAATAACATCAATCAAATCGCTAGTGAATTGAAACCATTTCGAATTAAAACCTGTGGTTTGGGAATGTTTCTTTCACCTGAGCCAGTCCTCTTTGTTCAAATCGTCATAACTCAGCAACTGCTCGATATTCATCGAAAGGTGTTCAAATCCATCGAACCCTGCGCAAAAAACTCGTTGTCTTATTATTTTCCCGATTCCTGGACCCCTCATATCACCCTGGCTTTCCAGGATTTGCGTGAAGAACAGCTATCTGGAATCATAGCAGACATCCACCAGGAAGATTTTGAACGCTGGATCGATATCGATAATTTTGCATTAATGTGTCCTTTTGAAGATGCCCAGCTTGGTTTATGCCGGGTGGATTTTTCAGGTAAGTAAATATGAAATATTTATTACTCGCTGGCGGTGTGGGAGGGGCAAAACTAGCGGATGGTATTGCCCGAATCCTTCCTCCTGAGAAATGTTCAATCATCGTCAATACCGGCGATGATTTTTATCACTACGGATTGCGAATATGCACCGATTTGGATACCATTTGCTACACCCTGGCAGGATTGGCAAACCCGATTACAGGCTGGGGAAGAAAAGATGAAACCTGGCAGGTCATGGAATACCTTCGCAACCTGGGTGGAGAGGATTGGTTTAAACTGGGAGATGCGGACCTTGCAACTCACCTCGAGCGTACCCGCCTGTTGAATTCGGGGATATCACTTAGCGATATCACCCGTCGATTTTGTCAAACATGGGGGATCAGGCATACGATCCTTCCGATGACCGATGAGCAAGTTGAAACGAAAATCATCAGTAAAGATGGCTCGGTTTATGACTTTCAGGAATACTTTGTGCGCGAAGGATTCAAACCGGAGGTTAGAGAGATCCTGTTTGAAGGATCAGTCGGTTCCAAACCAGCTCCCGGCGTGATTGATGCAATCCAACAGGCAGATATCATCCTTATTTGCCCATCAAATCCACTGTTGAGTATTGATCCCATCCTTTCAGTTCCAGGTGTTCGTTCAGCATTACTTCAAAAGGTGGTTGTAGCAGTATCCCCCATTATCGGCGGGCAGGCGGTCAAAGGACCTCTGGCAAAGATGGTAAAGGAGATGTACCAGGTTGCCCCATCCGCGGAGTGGGTGGCTCATTATTATCTGCATAACTTCAGACTGGACGGTTTTATATTCGACATGCTGGATGAGGCTTTAATGGAGAACCTGGTAAGGCAAGGTATAATTTGTATGGCAAGCCAGACATTCATGCAAACCACAGCCGATCGGGTGTCTTTAGCCAAGACCGTGCTGTCATTTTGCCAGACCCATTTCGGGAGGGTTGTGCTTCCATGAGCATTTGGGCAATTGTGCCTGTAAAACCATTGCGCCGGGGGAAATCCCGCCTTGCGGGTGTTCTCTCAGAAGAGGAAAGGACCAGGCTGAATTCAGAAATGCTGGTCCACACGCTCAAAGTATTGCAACTAATCCCCGAAATCGATCATACATTGGTTGTAAGTCGCGATCCATCTGCATTGACTCTTGCCAGGGATTTGGGGGCTAAGACAGTCCTTGAGGATGGCGCACCTCAACTCAATACAGCATTGCGAAGAGCTGCTGCTGTTGCCAAAATCTACTCCACGAGCGGCGTGCTAATCCTACCTGCTGACCTGCCACTGCTGCAGCCAGATGATATCACCGAAATACTCATCCGGTCTGTTAAACCACCGGTCGTAGTGATCGTTCCCGATAGACATCACTCCGGTACAAATGCGCTATATCTTTCCCCAGCGGGGATTATAGATTTTGCATTTGGACCAGGTTCATTCACGAAACACTGTGACCGCGCTCAAAAAGTAGCTGCCCGTTTAGAAATTCTGGAGATACCATCTTTGGGTCTCGATCTTGACCTGCCCGAAGATTTGGATTTATTAAGAGAAATACAACCGAATATTCATGGAATAACCTTACCCAACCCTTAACCCTTACAGGAGGAAACAATGACTGAAAGAGTAGCGTTGTATTTGCAGGATGCCCACGATCTGCGCGATGGTTTGGACTATGTACGTTACGCCGAATCGCATGGTTTTGAGGCGGTTTGGCAGGCTGAGAGCCGTCTGGTTCGTGACGCGATCGTTCCCATGGCAGCTTACGCAGCAGTCACAGAACAGATAAAGGTGGGGTCAGGGGTGATTAATAACTGGACAAGAAATATCGGCTTGTTAGCCGCTACTTTCCTGACGTTGGATGATCTTGCTCCCAATAGAATCATCTGCGGGATTGGTGCCTGGTGGGATCCATTGGCAAAAAATGTCGGTATTACCCGTTCGAAACCACTTACAGCCATGAAAGAGATTGTTCTTACCATGAAACGCTTGCTCAACATGGAGAGAGTAACCTTCCACGGCGAGTTCGTCCATGTGGATGGTATCGAATTGGATGTTGTACATGGGCGCCGGGAACCTCGCTATGTGCCAGTGATGATTGGCGCCACCGGAGACCAGATGATGGAGCTGACCGGTGAGATAGCAGATGGGGCGGTTTTAAATTATTGCGTTCCGCCAGAATACAACAACAAAGCCCTTGAACTGTTAGAAAAAGGAGCGAAAAAATCAGGTCGGACATTGGATGACATTGACCGCCCTCAATTGGTTGTTTGCTCGGTAGACCATGACCATGATAAAGCGATTGACACCACGCGTGAACTGCTGACCCAGTATCTTGCCCAACAACCGCATATTGCAAAAGCATCGGGTGTTTCTCCAGATGTAGTTGCTGAAATCCAATCAATTCTCGGTTGGCCGGCGACCAAAGAGCAAATTAAAAAAGCCAAACACCTTGTTCCTGAAGAATTAATTCTGCGAATTTCTGCTTCTGGAACACCAGAAGAAGCCAGAATAAAAGTAAACGAGTATCGCAAACATGGCTGCACCTGCCCCATCCTTTATCCGGTGGGTGGAGACGTAAAATTATTAGTGGATACCTTCGCGCAGAATTAGGATAATATGGAATTAAAGAAGCAGGCACAGTCGCGCGATTGTTTTGTTTGTGGCGTTCAAAATGCCAATGGTTTACATATGAAGTTTTATGAAAATGAACCTGGTGTTGTGAAAGCAACCTACACCGTGGATGAAAAGTTCCAGGGGTATCCGGGTGTGGTTCATGGCGGGATCATAGCTTCAATGATGGATGAGGTCATGGGACGCGTATTTATGGGAAATGACCCACCTCGTTTTATGGTCACAGCAGAATTGAAGATCCGATATCGCAAACCGGTTCCCACCTGTGAACCGCTCAATTTACGGGGTGAAGCGGTCTCAGATAACGGACGAGTTGGAAGAGCCATTGGCACCATCCATGACAGCAAGGGTAATTTGCTTGTGCAGGGTGAAATTGTGGTTGCAAATATGCCCCAAAACGCGAATCCATCACAAGATTATGCGTCTCTAGGCTGGCGGGTTTATCCTGATCAGGAGGAAAATAAATGATACTGGAATATCACCGTCCTGCAACTATTTCAGCAGCGATGGATTTGCTGACACGAAAACAACCAAAGACTCTACCTCTTGGAGGTGGAACTAGTCTCTTATTACAAAAAGAGCAAGATTTTGCTGTCGTTGATATTCAGGATCTTGCGCTGAATCAAATTACTTCTGATGGGCAGACAATCCAAATCGGAGCGGGTACTACATTACAACAACTTCTGGATTCGGATCTCGTCCCTGACCCTCTAAGATTGGCTGCCAAACAGGAAGCCTCATTTAATATCCGTCAGGCTGCTACTATTGGAGGTACGATCGCCGGTGGATCGGGTAAATCCATCCTTCTCTCTTTGTTACTTGGATACAACGCGGATATGTATTTCGCCGGAGAAGAGAAGCCAGTGTTGTTGGGTGAGATTCTTCCTTTGCGAAAAGAAATCCTGAAAAATCGGTTGATTACCGGAATGAAAGTTTCCAAGAAAATGGATGCCACGTTTGAAAAGATAGCAAAAACACCAGCTGACTTTCCCATGCTGATTGTTGTGGTCGCTTCCTGGAATGGGGATCGTACCCGGGTCGTAGTCGGTTCTGACCAACCTGTTCCACGGGTGGCGATGGATGGCACATCCTCTTCTGGTGCTGAGATTGCCGCTCAGAATCTTTTAACTGGCTCGGATGAATATCTTCAGAAGATGGCTGGTCTACTGGCAAAACGCTGTCTCGAACGTTTATCCAGAGGAGGTAGCGTTGAACATTAATCTTCACATCAATGGAACAACACAGTCTTATAGTATTGCCCCCGGGGATACACTCTTGAAGGTATTGCGGAACAGTGGTTTTTTTGGTGTAAAGCAGGGGTGCGAAGATGGACAATGTGGAGTCTGCGCTGTTCTCGTAGATGGAAAACCCATGAACAGCTGCCTGATGCTGGCAGCTCAGGCTGAAGGGCATGATATCCGCACAATTGAATCCTTGGGTGAACATCCTGATCAAGGATGGAAGAAAACAGAGGGTTTGTCTGTTATTCAGCAGGCTTTTGTAGAAATTGGAGCCATTCAATGCGGTTTTTGTACTCCAGCGCAGGTCCTGGCTGCCACTGCCCTATTAGAGAAAAACCAAAATCCAACCGAAGAACAGATTCGGGATGCCATCTCAGGTGTTTTATGCCGCTGCACAGGATATTTGAAGCCAGTGCAGGCTGTTCAACGGGCTGCAGCTTATTTACGTGGCGAAGAAGTCCAACCAATCACAGGCAGCGAGGCTCCCATACCAATTGAGCCTGTTCAACCTGTACCAGATAATCGGGAAACTGAACTGACCGGAGATGGGGTTACAACCCAGACACGCGTAATCCCACTGGTGTTTACTACCCCGCAATCGAAACAGTTCGATACTGTTGGTAAACCGGAGAAAAAAGTGGACGCGGTAAAGCTGGTGCAAGGAAAACCTGCTTTTGCCGCGGATATGGAAATGCGCGGTATGCTTTATGCGCGAGTTTTACACAGCCCGATAGCCCACGCTCGAATTAAGTCTATCGATGCAAAACAAGCCATAAGCCTGCCTGGTGTAGCTGCGGTATTAACCTGGCAGGATATTCCACGAGTTGTCTACTCTACTGCAGGTCAATCTGATCCGCTGCCGGGACCGTTAGATTCTTTTTCGCTGGATAATAAAGTCCGTTTTGTTGGCGATAGGGTGGCTTTTGTTGCAGCCGAGACACCAGAAATCGCGGAAAAAGCACTATCTCTCATTCATGTGGAGTATGAAGAACTTCCAGTGATTCTGGATAGCAGAGATGCCATGAAACCGGATGTCGTCCGAATTCACGACGAACCAGAGTTTGTAAATTTTGCGGATTCGAACCCCGAAAAAAATCTGGCGGCTGAAATCCGTATCGACATTGGTGATGTTGATAAAGGCTTTGCCGAGGCAGATTTTATTTTTGAGGGAGATTACGAGGTACCAAAAGTACAACAGGCGCATCTCGAAACCCACGTGGCTCTGACTTATTGGGATGAGGATGATAGGTTGGTAATCCGCACCAGCACACAAGTACCTTTCCATGTGCGCCGGATTCTTGCACCAGTACTTGGATTACCCGTCAAACGAATCAGGGTGATAAAACCGCGTATTGGGGGAGGATTTGGCGGAAAACAGGAAATTCTCATGGAAGATGTGTGCGCGCATCTGACCATTGCTACCGGCAAACCAGTCTTATATGAGTACTCCCGCGAAGAAGAGTTCATTGCAGCGCGATCCCGGCATCCAATGCGGATCCATTTGAAAACCGGTGTTAAAAAAGATGGCACCATCACCGCAAACGAAATGTATGCGCTCTCTGATACAGGCGCTTATGGATGCCATGCCCTGACTGTGACGGGCAATACCGGTCATAAAGCAATGGCGCTGTATGTGGGAGATGGCAAATATCGTGAGTCACCAAACATCCGGTTCTATGCGGATGTGGTTTACACAAACACTCCTCCGGCAGGAGCCTACAGAGGTTATGGTGTACCTCAGGGTTACTTCCCTCTGGAACGGCATATTGAGAAAATTGCCAGAAAATTGGGTTTGGATTCAATCGACTTCAGAATGAAAAACACACTGCGTCCAGGAGAGCTGCATCCTTTCAGCACTGCCTGGAGTGAGGGGCGGGAACCTCGCCCAGAAATTATTCACACCGTCGGGCTGGATCAATGTGTCCGCCAGGGAAAAGCTGTTATTGGCTGGGATAGTAAATACGGGAATCCCGAATGGCATACTGTTCCCGGAAAACCACACATGCGTAGGGGTATTGGCATAGCGACTGTGATGCAGGGTACTGCTATCCCCTATCTGGATATGGGGGGCGCGTCAATCAAAATGAACGATGACGGCTCCTTCAACCTGCTGATTGGCGCTACAGATTTGGGAACCGGCTCAGATACCGTACTTGCACAGATGGCCGCAGAAGTGTTGGGCATTCCAGTGGAAGATATGGTTGTGTATTCCTCCGACACCGATTTCACCCCATTTGATAAAGGAGCCTACGCTTCGAGCACAACTTACATATCTGGAACGGCTGCTGTGCAGGCAGCGCAAAAAGTAGCCGAGCGGATCAAGATCCGTGCGGCAAGGATGCTTTCTTCCGAGGAAAATAAAAAATCATTTGCAGCATCTGAAATTACCTTAAAGAATAGAAAAGCAGTTGCATCAGATGGCAGCTCGGTAACAATGCAAGAAATTGCCTTAAATGCTTTACACCATGAAGAACAGGAACAAATTATGGCGGTTGCCTCGTATGTGTCTCCGGTTTCACCCCCGCCTTTTGCCGCCCAATTTGCACAGGTCTTGGTGGATACAGAGACAGGGATGGTAACGGTTGAAAAGTTGGTGATGGCGGTAGATTCTGGGGTGATTGTCAACCCGGTGACTGCCTCAGGGCAGATCGAAGGTGGAATGACTCAGGCATTGGGATATGGTGTGTGTGAAGAGATGACCTATGATACAGCAGGTCGCGCGTTGCAGAAGAATCTGGTAGACTATCATATCTTCCGAGCAGATGAAATGCCGGAGCTATCAACTTTGTTTGTTGAAACTTTTGAACCTTCACATCCGTTTGGAGTGAAAGCTGTTGCAGAAATTCCACTCGATGGGGTTGCGCCGGCAGTAGGCAACGCAATCATGGATGCCTGTGGCGGATCAGTGGATTCGATCCCTGCTACACCAGACCGTGTTTGGAGGGCGCTCAAGACGAAATAAATGGGGCAGGGTATGAATGTAAATAATATTTATGTGATTGGTCACGTCAATCCTGATACTGATTCCATCGCTTCGGCAATGGGCTACGCCTGGCTGTTAAAAGAACGGGATGGTGCAAATACGGTTGCGGCAAGAGCGGGAGCAGTTAATCCTCAAACTTCGTGGGTTTTGAAATTTATTGGATTGGAAGCGCCGATGCTGCTAACAGATGCCTCCCCGCGTTTTGCTTCGGTAATGCGCCGGTTGGATTCTGTCCAACCTGAACAACCTCTGCAGGATGCCTGGGCAATAGCCAATCGCACAGGCGGTATCGCTCCAGTCTTGAATACAGATGGAACGCCTTATGGATTGATAACATCCAAGTCATTATTTGCATTTCTACTTCGTGAGCTGGGTATTAATCCCCGTCGGCAGGAGATAAAAATTCGAGAATTAATGGAAAAACCCTGCGGCGAAGCATCGGACAAGAATGTGTCCATGTTCCAGGCAAACAGCAGAATTCGTGATTCTCTGAATAAGATCCTGCGCGAAGAGAATGATGATTTCTGGGCTGTAGACGAAAAAGGTAAATATCTGGGTGTCTGCCGTCAACGTGATTTGTTGAATCCACCCCGCCTGCAGATTGTTTTAGTGGATCATAACGAAGCCCATCAGGCTCTTGGCAACCTGGAAGATGCCGACCTGCTGGAAATACTGGATCATCACAGACTCGGAAATCCATCCACGCATATTCCCATCCGGTTTACGGTTGATGTTGTAGGCAGCACCAGCACTCTTGTCTCAGAACGGGTTGAGGATGCCGGGTTGAGTCTGCCTCCAGCGCTGGCTGGAATGCTTCTGGCAGGATTGGTTTCAGATACATTGATTCTCACATCACCTACCACCACAGAACGAGATAAAATCGCGGCTGACCGTCTGGCGCGCTGGGCATTCAAACCTGGATCTTCACTGGACGGAGAAACTATAAAAAGTTATGGTCAAAAAGTCCTCGCGGCAGGTGCCGGGTTGTCTTCAAGAACACCTGAAGAGATCGTCACGAATGATATGAAGATCTACACTGCCGGAGGTGTCCAGTTTGCCATTGCGCAAGCGGAAGTGAGCGATCTGGTGCAAATAGATGAGCACCGCAATGCATTGGAAGAGGCATTGGTAGATCTTCAATCCAGCAAAGGATTGGATTTTGCCATGCTGATGGTAACTGATGTTGTGCGCGGATCCAGTCGTCTTCTGATTACCGGTGACGCATCGGTACTGGATGGACTGCCGTACCAACCTCAACCAGACGGGACAAGATTGGCAGAAGGTGTAGTGTCGAGAAAGAAGCAGTTATTACCGGTAGTCCTTGGTTTATTGGAGGAATAGTTATGAATATTTATGAAGCGATCCTGGACTTACAACGTAGTGGTTATTCGGGGGCGCTTTGTACAATATTAGAATCACATGGATCTGTTCCTCGCCACGCAGGCAGCAAAATGCTGGTAAGAGAAGATGGAACACTGGTCGGGTCAGTTGGCGGCGGCGAAATTGAAAACCGGGTCATTCAAGAAGCCCACTCAGCCATTCAGGACGGAAAACCCAGAAAACTGAACTACAAAATGGTGGATCCCAATGCAGGAGATCCGGGTATATGCGGTGGGCAGGCGGAGGTGTATGTGGAACCTATCTTTCCAAAACCTCAAGTGGTCGTGGTTGGAGCCGGGCATGTTGGTAAAGCAGTGGTGCATCTGGCAAAATGGTTGGGTTTTAAAGTTGTTCTATCCGATGACAGGGTGGAATTCTGTAATCCGGTGACGGTGCCTGAAGCCGATGAGTATCTGGTTTGTGAAATGGCAGAAATTCCCCAAAAAATTCACATCAACAGGCAAACCTATTTTATTCTCACCACCCGCGGAGTACCTGTAGATACAGAAGGTCTTCCTCCGCTGTTGGAGACACCTGCTCCTTACATAGGTGTGATTGGTTCAAAAAGACGCTGGATAACCACCCGTAAGAATCTATTAGAAAACGGGATCAGTGAAGCAAACATAAATAAAGTTGTTTCTCCCATTGGATTGGAATTGAAGGCAGAAACACCCGAAGAAATTGCCGTTAGTATTTTTGCAGAGGTATTAATGACGATGAATGGTGCCTCTGGAAAACAAATGACGATGCAACAAACATAACCAAAGCAGGAGGGTGTATGTGGCAGAGTTACAACATACCCTCATCCATCGATGAGGTTCTGACAATCCTGGCGGAAGAGAAGGGTTCTGCCCGAATTGTAGCCGGCGGAACAGATTTGATCCTTGAAATGGAAAGAGGGGTCCGCAAGGGAGTCAATACCCTGGTGGACATTTCCAGGCTGAACGGGTTGGATAAAATCTGGCTGGATGATGAAGATATGATCCACCTTGGACCGAATGTAACCCACAATCAGGTTGTCGGTTCCAAGATACTGCATGAAAAAGCCTTCCCCCTCGTGCAGGCTTGCTGGATGGTAGGCTCTCCTCAAATCCGAAATCGCGGCACAATAGCTGGCAATATTATTACAGCTTCACCTGCAAATGACAGTATTACTCCGCTCATGGGTCTGGACGCGAAACTGCACTTGAGGTCTAAACGGGGTGCAAGAGTTGTCCCTATGAAGCAGTTTTATCAAGGCGTGCGAAAAACAGCGATGCAGCCCGATGAAATGCTGGAAGATATTACATTCAAGGCAATGCCGGCGACATCGCGGGGAGTATTTATAAAATTTGCATTACGAAAAGCTCAGGCAATATCCGTCATCAACCTTTCTATGATTCTGGATGTTCAGGACGAAAGAATCATCAAAGCATCCATTACTTTAGGTGCGGTTGCACCTGTGATCATTCATGCCATGAAAGCAGAGGCTGCTCTTCTGGATAAGAAGCTTGGGCAGGATTTGATCACTTCTGAAATTCCAGATCTGGTGGTGGAAGATATTCATCCCATCAGCGATATCCGTTCTTCTGCCGCCTATCGTGATCATATTGTTAAGGTGATGACCACCAGAGCGCTCACTGCAATAGTGGACGGAACAGAGCGGGAAAATGTACCAGAAGAACCTGTTTTACTCTGGGGAAAATCAGATAAAAATCCGGTAATAGTCTCTCATGTGGCTATCGACCGTAAGGTTCCCATTACAACCAAGATCAACGGTGTGAAGAAAACTTTTGAAACCGGTCAATCAAAAACTCTGTTACGATTTCTACGTGAAGATGCCGGTATGGTGGGAGTAAAGGAAGGATGTGCCGAAGGGGAATGTGGAGCCTGTACAGTATACCTTGATGGAAAAGCTGTAATGGCGTGTCTGGTTCCTGCTCCACGTGCCCATCTGGCGGAAATTGTTACCATCGAAGGTGTTTCAC
This sequence comes from uncultured Leptolinea sp., assembly GCA_964600595.1. Lineage (GTDB taxonomy): Bacteria > Chloroflexota > Anaerolineae > Anaerolineales > Anaerolineaceae > DAIOEK01. The sequence goes on along the minus strand of CAZRKL010000035.1, from coordinate 4,132 downwards.
CTGAAGAATCCCTCCATCCCGTGCAACAGGCTTTTGTGGATGAAGGTGCTGTTCAATGCGGATACTGTACACCCGGTTTTGTCATGTCAGCCGTAAAACTACTCGAGGAAGTACCACATCCCAGCCAGGATCAGATAAAACAATCCATCACAGGAAATTTATGCCGATGTACTGGTTATTATAAAATTGTTAAGGCGATTGAAAAAGCCAGTGAGAGGATGTGAGATATGGAAAGACATAATTTTTTCTCAAAAGAACGGGAATCAAACAGAAACAAAGGCCGAATCCACCCGGTCTGGCGGGGGGTGGGTTTTGTCTTGATGATATTCATACCAATTCTGTCTTTTCTCGCCTCCGGTTTGATTTTGGAATACAACCAGACAGAACACTGGTTCCCGATTCCGCCTGAGTTCATCATCAACTGGCAGGATCCCTTAATCTTAATGAAATTATTTATAACAGTGATGGTTAGCTTTATCGCTTTTGCTGTATTCCAATTGATCACATTCCTGTTATTCGGCTTATTTGGTCCAAAACGGTACATCCCTCCCGATCTACCTCCCCTCAAACGAAGAAGATAACAAAAACCCATTGCAGGAGGACACGATGGATTATGTAGGACAGTCGATAGTGAGGTTCGATGCCATTGATAAGGTAAAAGGAACTGCTCTGTACCCGGGGGATATTAATCTACCCGATCAAGCATATCTCAAGGTTCTTTTTGCCCATCGACCCCATGCCATCGTAAAACGAATTGACACCTGGGCGGCAGAAAGTCTTCCAGGCGTACTGGCGATTCTTACCGCAAAAGATGTACCCGTAAATGAGTACGGTTTGGGCTTGAAGGATCAGCCAGTATTATGCGGTCCCGGATCTGCCAAAGAATTCTGTGACCGCGTCCGCTTTATTGGCGATCAGGTTGCTGTTGTCATTGCAGAGACTGAAGAAATTGCCAGCAGGGCAGTTCAATTGATTCAGGTGGATTATGAGGATTTACCGGCAGTAACAGATGTTTTTGAAGCGATAAAACCAGGTGCGCCCCTGCTGCATCCGGATAGAGATTCCAATACATTTGTTCATTACCGCATCCGAAATGGTGATGTGGAGGCAGCATTCAAACAAGCGGATGTGATCGTTGAAGGTGACTATACCACCCCCCTGCAGGAACATGCTTACCTGCAACCAGAAGCGGGATTGGGGTACATTGATGAAAATGGCAAAGTAACTGTTATTGTGGGTGGGCAGTGGACCCACAAAGACAGGGAGCAGGTTGCCCATGCGCTCAACCTGCCAGAAGATGAGGTGCGGATTATCTACCCGGCCATTGGAGGAGCGTTTGGCGGACGGGAAGATATGTCTGTGCAGATCATCCTTGCGTTGGCTGCGCAAAAATTGAAAGAAATGGGCACTCCCCGACCTGTCAAAATTATCTGGAGTCGGGAAGAATCCATCATCGGGCACCACAAACGGCATCCATATTTCATCAAGACCCGCTGGGGAGCAACCAAAGAGGGAAAAATACTCGCCGCGGAAGTGGATATGTACGCAGATGGTGGCGCGTATATCTATACCTCGCCGAAAGTCCTTGGTAACGCGACTCTCATGTGTACAGGTCCTTATGAAATCCCGAATGTACGGGTGGATAGCTATTCTGTATATACCAACAATATCCCCAATGGGGCTTTCCGCGGCTTTGGTGGACCACAAGGGGCATTCGCGGCGGAATCACAAATGAATAAACTGGCTGAAAAGCTGGGTATGGACCCCGTTGAAATTCGATTAAAAAATATCATGCGTACTGGATCCATCCTCTCGGTAGGAACACCTTTGCCGGGATATGTTAGTCTGCCAGATGTGGTGGAAAAAGCAGCACTTGCCGCAGGTTGGCAAAAAACCGATAGCGGATGGAAGAAACCCGGGTCAGACACCCCGGGAAATGCAAAGAAGCCCTACCTGAAAAAAGGATTTGGGATTAGCTGTGCATTTAAAAACGTTGGCTTTTCTTTTGGAGCACCGGAAAAATGCTCCGCAAGAATCGTCTTAAGGGGTAAAACCGAAATCGAAGAAGCATTGCTCTACCATGCTGCAGCGGAGGTTGGGCAGGGTGTTCATGCCGCAATGAAACAAATGGCTGCCGATGCCCTCGGAATTGCCATGGAAAAAGTAATTCTGATAGCCTCTGATACCGCGGTAACTGATAACTCAGGAAGTGTATCGGCATCTCGAATGACATTTATGAGTGGAAATTCCATCCGGGGTGCTGCGGCTGAAGCATTAAAGAAATGGGAAAATGAAGAACGACCCGCAGAGGCATCATTCACGTATATCCCACCCAAGACCACCCCTTATGATCCAGAAACGGGAAAATGCGAACCCAACTTCGCCTATGGGTATGTGGCAGAAGTTGTAGAAGCTGAAGTGGATACAGAAACTGGTGAAGTTCGTCTGGTAAATGTTATTTGCGTTGATGATGTTGGACAGGCAGTGAACCCGCAGCAAGTGGAAGGTCAGGTGGAAGGGGCGGTTGTGCAGGCAGCAGGATACACCCTTCTGGAAAACTTCATTGAAAAAGATGGGTATGCACTTACCCAAACACTATCCACTTATCTCATACCGACTGTGCTGGATATTCCAGATAAAGTGGACACAGTCATCATGGAGATACCGGATGAGAATGGTCCGTTTGGAGCGAGAGGCATGGGAGAAATGCCATACCTTCCACTGGCATCAGCTGTCACCGGGGCTGTTCACGATGCCACAGGAGTATGGTTTGATCAATTCCCATTAATCCCGGAACGTGTTCTCAGAGGATTAGGTAAACTAAAGGAATGACAGTAACACCCCTCGTTCTTGTACGTGGCGGAGGTGATCTGGGCAGCGGCGTGGCAATACGCCTGGTGCGGGTTGGTATTCCAGTGGTTATCACTGAATTATCCAATCCCTTATGTGTGCGCAGAAAAGCCTGTTTTTCTGAAGCGGTTAGAAAGAAACAGACCACAGTGGAAGATGTAACAGCCAGATTGTGTGAATCGACGGATGAAGTCTCAACCGCGTTAACCAAACATATCCTTCCAGTTGTTGTTGATGAATCAGGTGAATTTGCCAGCAACCTTAATCCGCTTGTGTGTGTGGATGCCCGGATGCGGAAAGTGCCACCGGAAAGCAAGTCAGCGGATTACCCGCTGATCATAGGGCTGGGACCGGGATTTACTGCGGGCAAGAATGTGCATGCTGTCATTGAAACGAACAGAGGTCCACGCTTAGGCAGGGTGTACTGGGAAGGGATCACGGAAGGCGATACGGGTGTACCGGAGCAGGTACGGGATTACCGCCTGGAACGAGTCATCCGTGCACCTAAAAGTGGAATACTTAAGGTGATCCAGGATATCGGCAGCCGGGTTTCAGCAGATGAATTGATAGCATATATTGGTGATCTACCCATCCATGCAAAATTCTCCGGTTTTATCAGGGGAATGTTGCCGGATGGTTATCGTGTAGTGGCAGGAATGAAAATCGGAGATCTGGACCCGCGCGAAGATTTAACACTTTGTGAATTGGTATCTGACAAATCGCTGGCTATCGGGGGAGGAGTATTGGAAGCGATTCTAACCAGACCGGAAATTCGTAAGAAGCTCTATGGTGCCTAACATATATCCCGGTTTACTGGATGATTTCCGCATAAAGCCAGGAATGCGTATAGCCATTGTGGGATCTGGTGGAAAAACCAGCACAATGATCCAAATAGCAAAACAGTTAGGTAAAGGAGTAGTCCTCACAACGACCACACATATCGGTTCTACACAAATTGACGCCGGGATGCGCCATCGAATCATTGGGGAAAATATTCAAATACCATTGAAACAGTTGCAGCTGGAAAATCATATTACGCTGATAACATCTGATCCCATAGATGAATTTCGTTGTCCGGGTCCACCCAAAGTGGTGATGGATGAGTTGGCTGAATGGGTAAAAGCCAATAACCTGACCATGCTGATTGAAGCAGATGGCTCGCGCGGAATTCCAATAAAAGCTCCCGCTAAACCCGAACCGGTCATACCTTCATGGGTGGACATGGTTATCGTGGTAATTGGCAGCTCTGCGTTGGGGCAGCCTTTTACTGAAAATACTGTCC
>CAZRKL010000034.1:0-19195 GCA_964600595.1 uncultured Leptolinea sp. | reverse complement strand
CCGGTAGGCATGAGCGCTGAAACGTGTACGACATTGATCTCGGCAGAACCGAATTCTCGATCTCCCGCAGGCACCACCCTGCCGCCGAGCCTGTGGGTGAGGGTTTGCATGCCATAGCAGATGCCTAATACGGGCAGCCCGGAATCCAGGATGAAATCTGGCACCTGCGGCGCGTCTGGTAGATATACAGAATTAGGACCACCAGACAAAATGTAACCCGCCGGTGATATAGCCTGGATCGTCTCGCGGGGAGCATCCCAGGGAAAAAGCTCACAATACACCGAACACTCACGCACACGGCGGGCGATTAACTGGGAATACTGCGACCCAAAATCCAGTATGGCAATGGAGGATAAATTCATGAATTTCTCGAATCGAAAATGAAAAAATTACTTGAAGTAGATGCCGGTGTCATCCATGCGGGTAATGGTGACCAGCGAGACAATGGGAACACCCAGATGTTCGAGGGCGGCACGCCCACCTTCAAATGATTTTTCTATGAGGGTGCCAATTCCCACCAGTTGAGCGCCAGCAGCTTCTGCCAGGCGCACCAAACCCAAAATTGTGGAACCAGATGCCAGAAAATCATCGATAATCAGCACCCGTTCACCACCTGAAAGGTATTCAGGTGAGACGATCAACTCGGTCATATTCCCCTTGGTGTGCGACGGCGCTACCGTGAGATACACCGTATCGGGCATGGTGATGGGTTTGGTTTTACGCGCGTACACAATGGGCACATTGAGATACTTGCCCGCCATCAGCGCTGGTGCAATTCCTGATATTTCGGCGGTAAGGATGCGGGTGGGTTTTACTTCGCTGAACACACGGGCAAACTCCTGACCGCAGGTATCCATCAGACCCGGTTCCACCTGATGGTTGATAAAACTATCCACTTTGAGAATACCGCGACCCAGGTACTTGCCGCATTCAAGAATCCGCTCTTCTAACTGCTTCATTTACCGCCTCCTGGAAAGATGTATGGACAATTTTACAACACACTGAGAGTGAATAACAAGTTTAGAGTGTGTTAGAATCGTTCTGGATAGTTATGCCGTCAATTTTGCTTGCATCCAATTCACCCCGCCGCAAGGAACTTCTGGCACTTACTGGTTTGCCTTTTGTAATACTACCAGTGAATGTTGATGAGACTCCAAAGCCAAAAGAAGATCCTGAGAGTTGTGCGCGCCGGTTAGCCGAGACGAAAGCACAAACAGCTATCAATCAGGCTGAGGCGATGGGCTTCCCCACTGATCAATTGATCCTCGCTTCTGACACCATTGTTGTGATGGATGGCGAAATATTAGGCAAACCTGTTGATGAAGAGGATGCAAAACGCATGCTCAAGATCCTGAAGGGGAAAACCCATCAGGTGATCACGGCGATCTGCATTCAGCGCACCCATTCCGAGGAACGGGCAACGGATGTCTGCATCAGCCCTGTTCCGATGCGAAAATACACGGATGATGAAATCACCGCATACATAGAAACTGGTGATCCTCTGGATAAGGCTGGCGCTTATGCCATCCAGCACAGCGGGTTTCATCCTGTGCACGGAATGAAAGACTGTTATGCCAGTGTAATGGGATTACCACTCTGCCATGTGAGCAGACTGATGACCCGGTTTGGAATCAGCAGTGATGATGAAACCCCAACCGCCTGTCAACAGTATCTAAATTATAAATGCCCGGTTTTTTCCACCATTCTGGGAAAAACCGAATAAACCAGGAGAATTTTGTATGAAATTATGGAGAATAACCGCTATCCTCCTGATCATTGCCACCGGATGCACCGCCACGGGAGGATCCCTGCCAACGGCTGTTGTGGTTGAACCCACCAGAGAGTTACCCACGCCACAGGTGATCTCAACTCGCGTACCAGAAGCGGAATCCGCCGCCAAATTCTTCCTGGATGCCTGGAAGTCTGAAGATTACTCAAAAATGTACAGCATCCTGACCACGTTGAGCAAAGATGCCATCAGTGCAGATGATTTTTCGCAGAAATACCGCGATACTGCCATCAACATGACCTTGCAGGAAATGGATTACACCATTCTTTCCAGCCTGACCAACCCCACCCGCGCCCAGGTAGCTTACCGGGTCACTTATAAAACGGTATTACTGGGAGAAATCCAACGCGACATCACCATGAACCTCAACCAGGAGAAGGGGTACTGGCTGGTGGAATGGGAAGATGGTCTGATCCTTCCTGAACTTGCAGGTGGCAACCGGTTATCGCTGGATGTAAAAATACCGGCACGCGGCAACATCTACGACCGGACCGAAAAAGCAATCGCCGCGCAAACAGATGCGGTTGCGGTGGGGGTGGTTCCATCCAACATCTCCCCTGATGATGAAGCAAACCTGTTATTGTTTATCTCAAGGATGACCGGCATCCCCGCGCCCTGGATCCGTGGTAAATACTTTGGCACTGAAAACTATTACATCAATGTAGGCGAGACCACCCGCGACCAATACATGGAATATGCCGGAGCATTATCCAGCTTCAGCGGTGTGGATGTAACCCCATACAATACCCGATTTTATTATGAAGGCGGCATCGCCCCACAGGTGATCGGTTATGTCCAGCTTGTACCCGCAGAAGAGCTGGAAAGCTACCAGCGGAAAGGTTACCTGGGGGATGAAAAAGTGGGTGTTTCAGGGCTTGAAAGATGGGGTGAAGACAAACTTGCCGGCACTCATGGCGGCGCGCTTTACGTGATCGATCCGCAGGGACAAATTGTCACCCGTATGGCTTCTGTGGAACCAGTTAAATCGCAATCCATTTACACCACGCTCGACCGTGATCTGCAGGCAGGTGTTCAGAAAGCGCTGGCAGGTTTTGCGGGTTCGGCTGTGGTAATCGAACGGGATACCGGACGGATCCTGGCGATCGCCAGCGTTCCGGATGTGGATCCCAACCTGTTTGATCCATATAATGTCAACTTCCAGTTCCTGGGGCAGGCGCTCTCTGACCCGCGTCAGCCGTTGGTTAACCGTGCAACCCAGGGTTTGTATCCGCTTGGTTCGGTGTTTAAAATTATTACCATGGCCGCCGCGCTTGAAAGCAAAGAGTTTGAAGCGCAAACCACTTACAACTGCACACACGAATTTACCGATGTGCCTAATTTAACCCTGTATGACTGGACATTCAAAAAAGAATTGCCCCCCTCGGGTATGTTAAACCTGCAGGAAGGGTTAATGAGATCCTGTAATCCATGGTTCTGGCATATTGGTCTGGAACTGTACCGCAAGGGTCTGGGCACCGCCATACCGGACATGGCAAAAGGCTTTGGTCTGGGTAATGCGACCGGTATCGAAGGCGTTGGCGAAGAGGCGGGGAACATCCCCACGGTGGAATCTGAAGGAGATGCCACAAACATCGCCATCGGACAGGGCACCTTACTGGTTACGCCGCTTCAGGTCGCAGATTTTGTCGCCGCGGTTGGAAATGGTGGCACGCTCTACACACCACAAATTATTGAAAAGATTGCCCCTCCAGACAGCGAACCCACCTTTGAATTCACACCCAAAGTACGTGGTCAGTTACCGGTATCTGAAGAGAATCTTAAGATTATTCAGGAATCGATGCGCATGGTGGTAGCAAACGCCCGCGGAACCGCTCATCGCACTTTTTCGAGCCTGCAAATACCCGTGTATGGTAAAACTGGAACCGCTGAAACCTCGGTTGGAGACCAGACCCACGCCTGGTTCGCCGGTTATACAGATTACAAAAGCGAGAACAAACCCGATATTGCCATTGCGGTCATGCTCGAATACCAGGGCGAAGGCAGTGACTGGGCGGCACCCATCTTCCGCCGGATTGTTGAACTTTACTTCTACGGTCAGATGAGCCGCACCTACCCGTGGGAATCCACCTATTACGTAACCTCCACTCCCACCGGACCGGTGACTCCCACCCCTGATGTCACAGCTACTCCGAAGAAAAAGAAATAATGCAAGCCTATGCCAAATCTTGAAATTCATGAAGGTGTAGTTACCAGAACACAATCTGGATTTGTTACAGTTTCTTCGGGTGGCGAAACGATTGTTTGCCAGTTACGCGGAAAAATCAGACAGGCACGTGAACGCAGTGATTTAATAGCTGTGGGTGACCGGGTTGAATTCACCCGGCACGAAGCTGACCGCGGCATGATCGAACAGATTCTTCCACGGTCTTGCATGCTCGTCAGGCTTGATCCTACCCCACGCGGGTTGTACCGCCAGATTCTGCTCGTCAATGTTGACCAGATTGTTTTAATTTTTGCCTGCGCCGACCCTGAGCCACATCTAAGAATGCTCGACAGATTCCTGGTGATCGCTGAGAAGCAGGAAATACCTGCTTTGATTGTCTTCAATAAAACTGACCTGATTGGCGAAGATGAAGCCCGCAAGCGGTTTGGTTTCTATGAAAAAATCGGATATCCGATGATCTACACATCCACCCATTCTGGTGATGGCATCGAGGATTTACGCAAACACATTGTTGGAAAATTCACCGCCTTCTCCGGACCTTCGGGGGTGGGAAAATCCAGTCTCTTGAACGCGATTCAACCCGGCCTGGGAATCGCTGCCCGCGAAGTCAGTGGATTCACCGGAAAGGGAAAACATACCACGGTGGTCCGCGAGATGTACCCACTGGAAAATGGCGGATTCGTGGTGGATACGCCGGGGTTAAAATCTCTGGCGTTGTGGGATACCGAACCCGAAGAATTGGATGGCTACTTCCCGGATATCAGCCCGCTGGTAAAAGACTGCGGCTTTTCAGATTGCACCCATCGCAGTGAACCCGGCTGTGCCGTCGTGAAGGCTGTGGATGAAGGTCGTTTATACCCCGAAAGATATGAGTCTTACCTCAGATTACGTTATGGTGAGTAGTAATAGCGAATAATACGCGCAAGTATTCAACTAAGTCTCCCGTATAATTAAGTATTCCGGGTTGAGGAGAACATGATGGATACCACCCAAAGCGCACAGATCAGCCGTAAATCTTTTATCCAATCTTTCATTATCCTGGTCGTCCTGATACTTGCCGCGGGGATACTGACCCGCATCATTCCATCGGGCAGCTTCTCCCGGGTGGAACAGAACGGCAGCACCATGATAGTGCCGGGCTCGTACACACCAATGGACAAGCCGGATTATCCCATCTGGCGCTGGTTCACCGCCCCCTTGGAAGTGCTCGCCGGACCGGACAGCCTGACCATCATCACCATTCTGCTGTTCCTTTTAATGGTCGGAGCAGCCTTCTCGGTGCTGCAACATTCCCAGATCCTCTCCTCGGTGATCACCCGAATCATCACCCTGTTTGGCGGAAAGAAATATCTGCTGCTTTGGGTGGTATCCCTGTTTTTTATGATCATCGGCGGTTTTTTTGGCATCTTTGAAGAAGTCATCCCGCTGGTGCCCATTATGATCGCGCTGGCAATCCATCTGGGGTGGGACAGCCTGACCGGGCTGGGGATGAGCATTCTGGCAGTCAACATGGGTTTTTCCACCGCCATCACCAACCCATTCACCATCGGCGTGGCGCAGAAACTGGCAGAGCTGCCGCTCTTCTCCGGCGCAGCCTTGCGCCTGGCATTCTTCATCATTATCTACGTGATCTTCATGCTATTCCTGACAGGCTACGCCCGAAGGGTGGAAAAGAATCCGGAATTTAGCCCGGTTTACCGTGAGGAAGAATCCGCCAGCCTGCGCGGAAAGCAGGCTTCGTGGAGTACAGGCAATACCGAACCGGGCAAGCTCAAACGGGCACTCATCTGGTTTGGCAGTTTCACATTGTTGATCGCAGTGGTTCTTTTCAGCGCGCCCTTTGTGGAATTTCTATCTTCATATTCTCTCCCGCTGGTAGCGCTATTGTTCTTCGCCGGCGGGCTGGGCGCGGGATTCCTCTCGGGCACCCAACCTCAAAAGGTATGGAAAGCTGCCCGGGATGGCGCGCTTGGCATCGCACCTGGTATTCCGCTCATTCTGATGGCATCCAGCATCAAATTCATTGTTACCGAAAGCGCCATCCTCGATACCCTGCTGATGCATGCTTCTGGCTGGTTGAATAACACGTCCGCCTACTCGGCTGCGCTGATCATCTATGTCCTCGCGCTGGTGATAGAGTTCTTTATCGGCTCCGGTTCAGCCAAAGCCTTTTTACTCATGCCCATCCTCGTGCCGCTGGCAGACCTGATTGGCATTACGCGCCAGTCGGTGATCACCGCCTTTTGCTTTGGAGACGGCTTCTCGAACCTGATCTATCCCACCAACCCGGTGTTATTAATCGCACTCGGGATGACCGTGGTCAGTTACCCCAAATGGCTAAAGTGGTCGCTGCGTCTGTGGGTGTGGGTGCTGCCTGTCACCATCCTCTTCCTGTTGTTTGCGGTATTCATCCAGTTCGGTCCGTTCTAGAGGGATATGCTCATGGCAAACACCTGGCACTTTCCCACCTTTGAAGAGACCCGGGTACGGTTCAGACAGCATTTTCTCACCATCCACGAACTCTACCCTGAGAGCCGATTTCAAACAAAGCTGATTTCTGAGGATGAAAAGGATGAAATAGCCTGGATCGAAGCCGAACCGCTGGCAGAGAGAAAAAACCTGCTCATCATATCCATCGGGCAACACGGCATTGAGGGGTATTTTGGTTTTGCGGTATTTGAGCAATTCATGCAGGAATTCCTGCAGCAAATCAACCCCCAAGACACCGGGCTGCTGATCATCCACCCCATCAACCCGTGGGGTATGCGTAATCTGCGTAAAGTGGATGGCGATTCTGTGGATTTGAACCGCAACTTTATCGCGCAGGATGATTGGAATAATTTATTAAAGGAGAACCAGTACCCGGATATTTCACGGTTGATCACGCCCCAAATACCGGTGGACAGCCTGGGTTTTGGTCAGATCAGGTTCTTTGCACACCTGCTCCAGACTCTGATGAAGTTCGGCAGAAAAGCCATTATGCGGGGAGCATTACAGGGGCAGTACTTCCATCCGCAGCAGATATACTACGGGGGCAGCCAGACCCAGCCGGCGACCCGACTGGTCATGGATTTGTTCCACATCCACTGCCCACGGTACGAGAAAGTAGTCCACATCGACATGCACACCGGTTACGGTCCGCGTGACAGGATGAGCGTGGTTTGCAGCCCTTTTGATCCCCGATCTTCGGCTGAAATTGCTGCCATGATCCACTACCCGGATGTTGTAAAGACCAATCCCGAGGAATTTTACGAGATCCATGGCGACCTGATCGATTACCAGTATCGGTATGTCTTTTCTCAAATGCCCAAAAGTAAATGCTTCGCCACGACCTTCGAATTTGGCACTTATGGTGATTCGATTCTGGCGGGCATGCGCAGCCTGTTCAGCATGGTTATCGAAAATCAGCATTACTGGCACAACTCAACCAATCCGAATGTAGCCGCCGAAGTTAAGCGGCGTTTCGTGGAGCTATACTACCCATCCGATCCGGCATGGAAAAAGCGCGCCCTCGAGAATGCAGGGCGCGCCTGGACAGGTATTCTTTCCCTCCTGAGTTAAACGAGAGAGTACTGCTCACCGGGTTTCAGGATGACAACCTGGGCATCCGTCTCTGCCTGGACTCGCTGCTTCCACTCCTGAACATCCTGCTTGAGAAGCGGGAAAGTATCGTAGTGGATGGGGATAACCATCTTGGGTTTGATCAATTTAATTGCGCGCAAGGCATCATCTGGACCCATGGTGTAATTATCGCCAATAGGCAGAATAGCCAGGTTGATGCCCTCTTCTCCAATCAGGCGCATATCCCCGAACAGGCCGGTGTCACCCGCGTGGTAAATTTTCTGTTCATCTTTGGTGGTGAGTAAAATACCAGCCGGGTTACCCCCGCAGGCATGTTTTACCGCATCCAGCCCGGCGCCATGCAGCGCAAAGGTTAGTTTTAGGTACCCAAATGGATAATTGAATCCACCACCCAGGTGCTGGGCGTGGGTTTTGATCCCCTGTTCATCAAGCCAGTCACAGATTTCAGCGTTACTGATCACCGTCGCGCCAGTCCGTTTGGCAATTGCCACGGTGTCACCCACATGATCGTTATGACCATGTGTGACGACGATATAGCTGGCTTCTGCCTGCTCAGCAGTGATAGGCGCAACAGGATTATCGGTAAAGAAAGGATCAATCAGAAGTTTGTATCCAAATGTATTCAGGGCAAAAGCGGCGTGTCCATAAAAAGTAAGTGTCGTGCTCATCTCAGCTCCATTTCGGTTTGTATATGAAAGGCAGTAAACTACTCTACCAGAACCTCATCAATGGCGCGTAATTCCTCAAAGCTAAAATCAAGGTTATCCAACGCCGCCACATTATTCTCTATCTGTTCCACAGAACTGGCTCCGACCAGCGCGGATGTCACCGCCGCCTGACGAAGCACCCAGGCAATTGCCATTTGTGCCATGGATTGTCCGCGTTTTTGCGCGATCACATTCAGTTTGCGCACCCTGGCTACCACTTCATCGGTCACTTCCTCGGGGCGGAGATACGATACCCGCCGAGATGCCCGTGAACCATCCGGTATCCCTTTCAGGTAACGGTTGGTCAGCAACCCCTGCGCCAGTGGTGAAAAGACGATCGCGCCAATACCTTCCTGTTGTAAGACTTCCAAAAGTCCATCTTCCACCCAGCGGTCAAACATATTGTAATTGGGTTGATGGATGAGGAGCGGAGTTCCCAGACTGCGCAACATCCCTGCTGCTCGCGCAGTCTGCTCGGGACCGTACTGGGAGATCCCAACATAAAGCGCCTTACCCGAGCGGACTATTTGATCGAGCGCGCCCAGTGTTTCTTCAAGCGGCGTCTCCGGGTCGGGGCGATGGTGGTAGAAAATATCCACATAGTCCAACCCCATGCGCTTGAGTGATTGATCCAGTGAGGCGATCAGGTACTTGCGTGAACCCCAGTTGCCGTAGGGTCCCGGCCACATATCCCAACCCGCCTTGGAGGAGATGACGAGTTCATCCCGGTGAGGTTTGAAATCTTTTGCGTAAATGGTGCCAAAGGTTTCTTCTGCGGAACCGTATGGCGGTCCGTAGTTGTTGGCAAGATCAAAGTGGGTGACTCCCAGGTCAAAAGCGCGGCGTACAACAGCGCGCCCGTTTTCCAGTGAATCAACGCCGCCAAAGTTGTGCCATAGCCCGAGCGAGATGGCAGGCAAATGCAGACCGCTCCTTCCGCAGCGGTTGTACTTCATGGTATCGTAACGTTTAGGATCAGGGTTGAATGTGGGAGTGATGAACATGATCCATTCCTTTCTCGCGCAGACACTTGCACGCAGGTATTTTCATTGTACCCAAATCCCGGTGAAGTTCATACAAAAAACCTCACTCATTCTTGGCCAGGTGTTTTTATCTAATTTATTGATTCGGATGTCGGCTCTATAATCTTCAAATATACCTGTGGAATCCAGCCAATCCGTCCATCCTTATCCATAACCTTAACCCAGACAAATCCATCATAAATCAATTCTTCCTGATATATGATAAGGGATCCATTGGGGTATATCCTACCAATTTCCGGTCCACCGGGGTATTGAACCAACTTTCTAGGCGGAACAATCGCTGAAACGATGATTCCTGATTGGGGAGTGGGCGTATCCGTGGGGGTCGGTGTGGGTGTGGCCGTGGGTTCAGGGGTATTTGTTGGTGTGGCAGTTGGCGGCAAGGTCATTGTCGCAGTTGGGCTGGGACCAGGTGTCGCGGACGGTTCGGGTGTTGATGTCGGAGTTGCGGTTGGCGGGATTAAAGGATCCAACCTCTCGGCAAACACCTGGTTCACCTTCAGCGAGCTGGGACGATTGATCTGATTGACAATCTGCTGCTGTAGATCCACTACCTGTTGATAGGAGAGCGGTTTATTGGTGCGCAGTGTAATGACCAGGTCAAGGATGTCACTCGACCGGTTGACATCAATCTCCACTAATTCGGAACCATTCACACGACTGACCTCCCGGCTGACAATCATATTTATTTTCCGGTTTTCACTCGCTTCGGTAAAAAACTTAACACTGAGAATTGAAAGGGGGATCAGGATAATAAACGTGAGGACAGCCGAATAGATCAACCCTTTGGGTATGACATGGTTCCGAATCGAAAAGTCTGAAAAACCTCTCAGAAAGAACACGATCACTGAGGCAAAGGTGATGGTAACCGCATTCGTAAGAAAGAGGAGAAGCGCGCCACCGAAAATATCCCAGCGCCAGAGGGCAATTCCAACCCCCACAGTGCAGAGCGGGGGCATGATGGCGGTGGCAATCGCCACACCAGGAAGGGTTGCCGATAGCTCCGGTTTTGTAAGTGCATACGCGGCTGCCAATCCACCGGCAAGCGCGATCGCCAAATCAATGGGGGATGGATGGGTACGGGCAAGAACCTCTGCGGGAATTTCCTGGACACTGACGAAAGGCAAGAGATTATTGAGCAGTGTGATCGCCGCGGAAAGAATTATGGAATAGATTGCGCCTTTTGCGACAGCGGTAAGACTAACTCTTAACAGACGTACATCTCCTGAAATTAAAGCCAACCCAGCGCCAATTATGGGAGACATCAGAGGCGCAAGAAGCATAGCGCCAATGATGACAGCCGGAGAATTTGTAATTAATCCCAGGGTGGCGATGCTTCCGGAAAGAATAATGTAAATAAAGAAATCAAAATCTGGTTCGGATGCTGTGCTGATTTCCTTACGAATCCCATCCCGCGCATCAATTGAAATGGGTTTATAAAACCAGTATAGTAGTTTACGAAATGGCTTATTAATAATCATAGAAATTCCATTGTGTGGATTGCAGATTGTCTTCTTATACTATAGCATATCGAACCACTTCATCTTTAATTTTCATCTATACTTAAGTCATGGAAAACCAACCCACCTACCAGGTCATCTTTGAATCCATTCGCGAGGAAATCTACACCGGCAAACTGAAACCGGGCGACAAGTTGCCCGGCGTGCGGGAAATGAGCCAGCACTGGCAATGTACCCCGGGAACTGTACAGCACGCATACGGGCTGCTCGTCCGCAGCGGGCTGGTTTCCAGCCGGCAGGGCAAGGGTACTGTGGTATCCGACCTGCCCAGCGGAGCGATGGCAATGGGCAGCGGATTGCGCCGCGCAAACCTGGTGATCAAGGCAGAACAATTTCTGCTGGAAAGCGTCACCAGCGGATACTCTCTGGAGGAAATTACTGAAGCGCTCACACTCGCCACCGAACACTGGCGGGTGATGGAAGAAAGAGAAAGCACGGATGATGAAGATGTAATCCGCATCACCGGCAGCAGTGATCCGGTCATTAACGCGCTTGCCGACGCGATATCAACCTTGCTGCCGGGGATCCGTCTGCAGGTGCAAATTGGCGGCAGCATGGCCGGATTGATGGCACTCAATCAAGGCGCTGCAGACATGGCAGGCTGCCACCTGTGGGACGCGGAGACGAATAGCTACAACCTGCCTTTTATCCAAAAGATCCTGCCCAACCGCAAGATGAAATTAATCACCTTTGCACACCGCCGCCTGGGATTGATCACTGCCCGAAATAACCCGGCAGCAATCCACTCCCTTGCTGACCTGCGTAAACCGGGAATTCGCTTTATAAACCGTCAACATGGCTCAGGTACCCGGGTCTGGCTAGATGAGCAGCTTAATATTGCCGCAATTAAACCGGATGAAATTTTGGGATTTGAAACTGTGAAATCCACCCATCTGGAAGTCGCGCGTGAGATCGCAGAAGGACGCGCTGATGCCGGTCTGGGGCTGGAATCCGCCGCCGCGGTTTTCGGGTTGAACTTTCAGCTGCTCACGCTTGAACGGTACGACCTGGTCGTGGATGGCGCGCAGGCAGAGCGCGAGTCTATCCGTCGCTTTATTGCCTGGCTCCAATCAGATGCTGCCCGCGAATATATAGGCGGTTTTCAAGGATATGAAACAGGTGAAACCGGAAGTATTACCGAGATTCCATAGGATACACGAAAACTAGCGCTTCTGCCGCCTGATCAGGTGCAGCGAGCTTGATTTGAAAACCGCAACCACTTCCATGCCGGGTTGTAATTCCATTTCTTCAGCCGAAGACCGGGTGATCAGCGCCGATACGGGGAATCCCGCATCGAAATGCACCCGCATTAATGGACCCTGACTGACAAGACGGGTAATCCTTCCCGTAAAACGGTTGCGGGCGCTCGAAGATGCGGGGAGACTATCATGACGGTAGATGGTGATATCTTCAGGGCGCAAACACGCGAAAACGCCGGTTCCAACCGGCATTTCATCCACAGCTTCGATCGTAATGCCATCCGCTTTCACCTGAACCAGCTCCCCTTTTTGCCCGACCACTTCACCCGAGATGATCGTCTCGACCCCTACAAAGGATGCCAGCTGCTGGGTGGCGGGTTTGGTGAATACATGCGTGGGAGTATCCACCTGATGAAGTTGACCGTTGAAGAACACCGCCACCCTGTCTGCCAGGGTAAGGGCTTCATCCAGATCGTGGGTGACGTAGATGCACGTTTGCTGTGTTTCTGCCAGCAGGTTGCGCAGTTCATCCAATATTTCCTGGCGGGTGGGGGCATCCAGCGCGCTGAAGGGTTCATCCATCAGTATTAAATCAGTTTCGAGGCAGAAGGCGCGCGCCAGGCTCACCCGTTGGGCTTCTCCCCCCGAGAGCGTCTTCGCGCGGCGGTTCGCCAGGTGGGAGATGTGCAGCCTCTCCAGCCAGCGTTCCACAACCAGGCGGGTCTGATGTTTATCGTTGCCTCTAAAGCGCAGCCCGATGGATGCATTGTGATATACGGTTTGGTCCAGCAGCAGCGGAGACTGGAACACGGTCGCGATTCGGCGGCGGTAATCCAGATTTGACTGGGGAATTGAATCGGAAAAGGTAATACTACCCTCAACCGGTTTGATCAACCTGGCGATTGCCTGTAACAGGGTACTCTTGCCCGCGCCATTGGGTCCAAGGATGACCAGCACCTCCCCGCGAAAGACATCCAGACTGGGAAGGTCCACTATCAGCTCACCGCCCAGCTCGATCTTCAAATCACGAATCTGGAACAGGGGATCGGGTGACATCATCTGCGCCTCTGCTGCAGGGTGGTCAGCGCGAAATTCACCAGGAAGGCGATGAGCAACAAAATGATGCTGAGCGCGATCGCCATGGAGAACATACCCTTGCTGGTTTCGAGCACAATGGCTGTGGTGAGCACGCGCGTTTCATTGAGCAGATTCCCGCCCACCATCATCGATGCGCCCACCTCTGAAATGACGCTGCCAAAAGCCGCGATCAAGGCTGCCATGAGGGGAAGGCGGGCTTCCTTCCATAATTCCAAAACCATCTGCAACCGGGATGCGCCCAACCCCAACAGCTGGGTCTGCAGGCGCGGATCCAGTTGCTGGAGGGCGGTTAAGGTCAACCCGGCGCAGACTGGAAAAGCGATCAAGACCTGCGCGATGACCATAGCCCAGGGTGTATAGATAAGGCGCATAAAACCCAGCGGTCCACTGCGCCAGAGGAAAATGGATACCATCAACCCGACTACCACCGGCGGCAGCGCCATCCCGGTGTTGACCAGGCTGATCCAGAAGCGCCGGGTGGGGAAGCGGGTCAGTGCGAGCAGGGTGCCCAGCGGCATACCAAGCATCAGGCTGATGAGGGTTGCCAGACCGGACACCTGCAGGGAAAGCAGGGTGATCCGAACCACCTGCGGATCACCCTGAATCAATAACTCAAAAGCTTTAACTAAACCATCCAGAATGCTTTGCATTTGCGACTATTGTACAGCATCCTCCGCTTTACCGGCATCTGCGATAAAGAGCGGTTCACCGTATTTATCCTTGCCAAATTCGGCAATGGTTTTCTGGGTGTCTTCAGCGGTAAGGTAATTCGCGAAGGCGAGTGCGCCATCATAATTTACCAGCTCCCATTTATCGGGGTTGACCGTGATGACATGGTAGATATTGAGCAGCACCTTGTCTTTTTCAACCAATACTTCCAGGTCGAGGGTATCTTTGGTAGCCAGGAAAGTGGCGCGGTCAGTGTAGGTGTAGGCGCCCTTTTCAGAAGCGATGCGTAAGGTATCGCCCATGCCCTGCCCGGTCTGCAGGTACCAATCCCCTTCAGGGGTGACTTCGCCGGATTTCCACAAAGCCAGTTCCGCCTTGTGCGTACCCGAGTCATCGCCGCGGGAGGCGAACATGGATTTGGATTCAAAAATTTTCTTGTAGGCGTCCACCGCGGAAGGCATCCCCTTGATGCCAGCAGGATCGGTTGCGGGACCAACGATAACGAAATCATTATGCATCACCAGCAGACGGTCCTTGCCGAATCCTTTTTCCATGTATTCCAGCTCAGATTTGGGCGCGTGCACGAGCAGCACATCTGCGTTGCCCTCTTCACCCATCGCAAGCGCCTGTCCGGTGCCGACCGCCACCATTTTTACCTTATAGCCAGTTTTGGCTTCGAAATCTGGCAGCAGCACATCCAGCAAACCGCTGTCGCGGGTACTGGTGGTGGTCGCCAGAATGATTTCCGGGTTTTCCGGTGCTACCGGCGCTGCCGGTGCAGCCGGGGCGGCAGGAACACAGGCGGCCAGGATAAACATAACAGCCAGCAAAACAGGAACAAAAACCTTCAATTTGGAAAATCGCATACAGGTCTCCTTATAGTATGAATGTATGGCTACGATTATACTATTATCGAAAAGAATAGGGATAACAAAAACCCCTCCCGAAAAAGTAACGAGGGGGGCATATGTTATAATATTTGTGCCGAAGGTGGGAATCGAACCCACATACCCGAAGGTACACGATTTTGAGTCGTGCGCGTCTGCCTGTTCCGCCACTTCGGCTAAATCAAAAGAAAGTATATCCAAATCAGGCGGTGCGGTCAAGCCCCGCCTTTCTTTCAGGAAGGCATTATGAAGCTTGGAATAATCGGGTTACCCCAATCAGGTAAAACTACGCTCTTCAACGCACTCACCCGCGGATCTGTCCCCACCGGGGCGGTGAGCGGCAAGCTGGAAATGCACACCGCGGTGGTGGATGTGCCCGACCCGCGCGTGGACGCGCTCTCTGCCATGTTCAAGCCTAAAAAGACCATCTATGCCAAGGTAACCTATGTGGATATCGCTGGGCTGGATGGTTCCACCGGCAAGAGCGGTATCGGCGGCGCGCTGCTGAACCAGCTCACCCAGATGGATGGATTCATCCACGTGGTGCGCTGCTTTGAATCGGATGAAGTTCCGCACCCGGCTGGCTCGGTGGACCCGCTGCGCGACATCCAGACCATGGATAGCGAACTGATCCTCAACGACCTGATCGCTGTCGAACGCAAACTGGAGCGGCTGGTGGAGGAACGGAAAAAGGGAGCCGGGCGTGACAAAGCGGTAATCGAACGCGAGCACGAACTGTTCACGCGCTTCCAGGCGGCGCTGACAGAAGAGAAACCTTTACGCGATATAGAGATTGACCACGAAGAAGATAAGATGCTCTCGGGTTTCGGATTTCTCTCACGCAAACCGATATTGATCGTGTTGAACCTGGCTGAAGGGCAAAAGGCACCCGAAATCCAATACGAGCACAAGCACAGCCAGATCGTTTCTTTGCAGGGCAAACTGGAAATGGACATTGCCCAACTGCCCCCCGAAGAGATGGAGATGTTCCTGCAGGAATACAACATCGAAGAGCCCAGCCTGCACCGCATGATCCGCCTCTCGTATGACCTGCTCGGGCTGCAATCCTTCTTCACCGCAGGTGAGGATGAATGCCGCGCGTGGACGACGCGGCGCGGGGCGACTGCCCCGGAAGCGGCGGGCGAGATCCACACCGACCTGCAGAAGGGCTTCATCCGCGCGGAGGTGGTGGCGTACGACGACCTGATGGCGCTGGGCGGACTGGTGGAAGCCAAAGGCAAGGGCAAGCTGCGCCTGGAAGGCAAAGAATACATAGTGAAAGACGGCGATGTGCTGAACATCCGCTTTAATATTTAATATCTCACAAATTCAACATCCAACCGAAAGGATACCCCTATGACAACTCTCCCCATGCGCTGGAACAAAGCACCGGAATACACCATCGACATCAAGAAGAAATACACCGCGATTTTCAAGACCGAAGTCGGCGACATCACCGTGCAGTTATTCGCCGATAAAGTGCCCGCGACCGTAAACAATTTTGTTTTCCTTGCCCGTGAAGGCTATTACAACGACACCACATTCCACCGGGTGATCGCGGATTTCATGGCGCAGGGCGGCGACCCGACCGGCACCGGTATGGGCGGACCCGGCTACCAGTTCAAGGATGAATTCCACCCCTCGCTCAAGCATGACGGACCGGGCGTCCTTTCGATGGCAAACGCCGGACCCAATACCAACGGCAGCCAGTTCTTCATCACCCACGTGGCAACCCCCTGGCTGGATAACAAGCACAGCGTTTTCGGTAAAGTCACAGCCGGTCTGGATGTGCTGCTCGCCATCCCCGAGCGCGATCCGCAGCGGGCAAAGGCTCCCGGTGTCAAGCTCAACACGGTTGAGATTGTCGAAGAATAAGAACAATATGGCAAGTCTTAATCCCCTTCATTTGGAGGGGATTTTTGTTGCCATTTGCACAACTTTATAGGCGCCCATGCGTAAACAGGATAGATTAAATCAATACATGAAAGTGTGAATAACATGAAAAAATCCTCTCTTGAAATTATCCTGGTTTTGGGAACCTTAATCCTCACATCGCTGGCGTGCTCGCTGGGCGGCGTGACCTTCTCGGGTGACAAAGCCACTGTGGATGTAACCCTGACCGAGAACCAGCTCAACCGTATGATCGCGCAATCCTCCTCCAACACCGTGGTGGATGGCGACGAACTGATGACCGACGTGAGCAAGGTTGAGTTCCACGAAGGCTATATCCGCGCGTTTGGCACCATGCGCAACCCCGCCGGAGATGAGGTGGAAGGCAGCATGGATGTGACTTTTGGTGTGGAAGATGACTTCCTCATGGTGGAGATCATCGCTGTTGACTTCCCCGGGGTGACATTGGACGACCCGCGCATTGTGAAAGCCAACCGTGAGATCGCCCGCGGGCTGACCGAATCGGTGACCGAATCAAACGGCGAGGTGAAATTCCTCGAAGCGGATGTGACCGATGCCGGTCTGCACCTCAAGATCGAGGTCCAGACGCGGAAGTAAGTGTAAATTGTGCACGATCGTACCAGTGCAATCACAAGATCAGCGGATGGTCCTTGGGCTATCCGTTTTTTTATTATTTGCACTCTTTAAGATTAGTTAGAATCTGGAAGCGGAAATAAAAAATTACATTTCGGGTAGCTGCTGCATCCCAAAAATTTTTTACCCTGATTGACCCCCTGCGCTGCTACCCTCAGCACCAGCTTACCGCCGCACTTCGGACAAAAATTTGGTACCGCGCCAACAGATGTGATTGGCGCATTCTTCGGAACCGCCTGGATTACCTCGTTCTTCGATAATGCCGACTTGAATTGTTCGCCCAACAATCTGGTGTCATATGCCTGCTGGGCGGGGATCCGAACCAATGGCAGATTCGCAGCTTCAAAAACTTTCTCCTCAAATTCATCCCGTTCCAATCGGTCCTCCCGCTGGTGACTGCTGTCATCCAACTCTATGGCAAATTTGGGTTGCATGGTGGCTGGATCGCAGATCACGAAATCGACTCGTTTTTGACGAATCCTCGCAAACGCGCTCTGGTTTTTATTTGGATGGTCCACATAAAACAGTTCTGCCAGCGACACTTTCGGACAGATCACCATAAAGTCTTTCATCATAGATTTCAGGACCTGATAAAAAGAGAGCTCTGCTTTCGACAGGAAGTCATCGCGGACATGATAAGGAAAGGTTATCTCTTCCTTTTCGAGGGGAGAATATTTTTCAGAATAATCAGACTTTTTCTGTGGCAGAAATGGACCCAGCAGCAGTGACAGGCAACCACGATTCTTTGACATAGACAACCTCAATAGATATTTATGAATATGATACCGAAATTTGTCTTTGATATCCGCGTCAAACCAACAAAACCGGGAAATCGTAATAAACTCTTAAGGAGTTTTTCCTCTTAAGCAGGTTCTGGCATTGCAAATTTCAATATAATTGTTATATACAATTAGATTGATTGATATGCATTTTGGCGGGGATAGTCTTATTCGATTTTTCTCAATTATTAATGAATAGATAACGCAACCTTTTGTTGTTTAGTTCGACGAACACAGTTGACCAGGGTTCTCTCCATTCATGAGGTGTGTTATGCAAGATGACAACCAGGGTTCAGACATTGGCGCACCAGAAAACGAACTGGAATCCTTTTTCTGGGAATGCCCGAAATGCCAGACCATCAACACGGATGTTGCATGCGAGGCGTGCGGGTTAGAACCCGAATATTACCTCCCCATCGATCCCGATGAACTTGAGCTGGTAGATCTCTCCACCGAGACACCCGGGCAAACCCAACAACCCGAGAAAAGAATCCACCCAGAAGAGCCGGAGATTTTCCTCCCGCAGGGGAAGATCTGGAAGTGTGTTAATTGCCAGACGATCAACGACGAGCGCCACACCATCTGCCGGAAATGCGCCGCAGGAAAACCCAGACGAAAAACATCCGCCCTCACCTGGCTGCTGGTTGCCATTGGTATCATGATTATCGTAGTCGCCTATGTCGGGCTGACAACACAGGATGACAATTCCTTCCCGTTGAAACTGAATTCCCCGGGCAGCTCATCTTCAACATCCCAGTCATCCACATCCAGACCAGCCGAAGCCATCAGCAGGGTTTACCCCAACCCACCGCAGGATGGCTGTGTTCTGTGGACCAGTGTTTCGATCGATGATGCCGGACAGACGATCTGTGTGTACGGGCTGGTGCAGGATAGCTACGCCGCCGACTCGAAACGCTACTTTTTACGCTTCAGCGATGAAAAGAACTCCTTCCGCATGGTGCTGATGAATGGCATCAAGATGGAATCTTCCGCCGGGGAATGTGTGTACCAGACCGGGGAGATCAAGGAATTTTCAGGGGTTCTCTACATGGAATTTTCGACGCTGCCCATGAACTGCGAGCAGTAATTCGCAACTGATAAATGAGATCGAGGTGATGATGCCCAAAGCAACCATTCTACAAGTCCGCTGCCCGGTGTGCGGCGCTTCGTACGGACTGCGTCCTGACCAACCG
>CAZRKL010000033.1:0-19443 GCA_964600595.1 uncultured Leptolinea sp. | reverse complement strand
GACATGAGCATCATCCCGGCAATGGAGAAGAGCAATAACGGGTAATATTCACCCCGCTCCAGGTTAAACCTGCGCAGATAGTCTGGCGCAATCGCTACAGCCGCAATCCCCGCCAATGGATAGAGAATATTTAGAAAGATTGAGAAACCATCCACTACCGCCATGCGGTTATAAGATAGCTGGTTCTGTCCGGTTTGAGCGATCACAAGCACCAGCGCGATTGCCAATCCAATCGCTGCCAGCAGCGCGGTAATCCCTTTGCGATGCTTCGGGATGGCAAGGTCCACCAGGAGCAGGATGGCAGCCCAAACCAGTAAAACTGTATGGGGTAGGAGGGAAAGAAAATCCAGTATCGTCATCGCGCATCCCCTTTATGGCAGAACCTGCAGCAAAGCGGCTACTGCGGGAGAAATCAGGCTAAAAAATGGTTTTGGATAAACCCCGATCCAGAAGATCAGGATCAGGATGGGCAACAGGGTGATGATTTCGCGGGTGGAAAGATCCAGCAGCGACCGGTTCTCTTCGTGGGTCACTTGCCCCAGAAAGACCTTCTGGTACATGTGCAGCAGGTAAACCGCCGCAAGAATTACCCCCAGCGCCGCAGTTATGGCTACCAAACCGTATCCAATGGCTTTGGAAGTATAAGCGCCCAACAGAATGGTGAATTCACCTACAAAGCCGTTCAGACCGGGCAAACCTACTGAAGAGAGCATCACCACCATGGTGAGTGTGCCCAATACGGGCATGACCTTCCACAAGCCGCCAAAATCCGCCATCAGACGGGTATGCCGTCGTTCATAGATCATGCCGACTATCAAAAACAGAGCCCCGGTACTTAATCCATGGTTGATCATCTGCAAAATACTGCCTTCCACGCCCTGTGCGTTCAGGGCAAACAGACCCAGCATCACAAAACCCAGATGGCTCACTGATGAATACGCGACCAGCTTTTTCACATCCGGTTGGACGAATGCAACCGCGGCACCATAGAGGATTCCGATCACTGCCAGTAGTGCCATCCACGGGGCAGCCTGGACCGCCACCTGCGGGAAGAGCGGCAGGTTGAAGCGCAGGAAACCATAAGAGCCCATCTTCAGCAATACACCAGCGAGGATAACTGAGCCTGCCGTGGGTGCTTCCACATGGGCATCGGGCAGCCAGGTATGCAGCGGAAACATGGGAACCTTAATGGCAAATGCCAGCGCAAATGCCAGGAAAAGCCATAACTGGGTCTGGTAGGGCAACCCACTGCCACCGACCAGGTCGGGTGTGGCAAATGTCCCTTGATTTAATCCCAACCACAGGATGGCAGCCAGCATCAGTAACGAACCAAACATGGTAAACAGGAAGAATTTGACAGCTGCGTAGACACGCCGCTCACCACCCCATATACCAATCAAGAAATACATAGGGATAAGGGTGAATTCCCAGAAGATATAGAACAAAATCAAATCCTGCGCAAGAAATACGCCCAGCATGCCTGTTTCAAGCAGCAGGAAGAAAGCCATAAAACCTTTAACATTTTCCTTAACCGCAGACCAGGTGGAGAGTATTGAGATGGGCGTAAGGAAGGTGGTGAGCAATACCAGCAAAATGCTCAGCCCATCAATCCCCAGAAAATAGCTGATGGGGCTGCTGCCTAGGGTGAACCAATTCTGGCGGGTTACCAATTGCAGCCGCGTATTCTGCGGATCGAAGATAGAAAGCACCCAGAGAGATACCCCAAACACGAGCAAACTTATGATCAGTGCCACCCAGCGGATGGCTTCTTTGCGCTCTTCTGACAACAGGAGGACGAGAACGACTCCCAGCACAGGCAGAAAGGTGAGTAAAGTGAGTGGATTCAGCGGATAGTCCATATTCCGTCCCTTATCTCAAGATCAGATAGCCCATAATAGCTGCAACACCAATCATCATGTACAGCGCATACACTCTAACGCGCCCATTCTGCATGGCACGAAACACACGGGAGAAGGCTGCTGTGAGTTTTCCCAACCCGTTGACCGCACCATCCACTACGCCCTGATCGACAGGCTGCGCAAGTAATTGAGATGTGTCTTTGTACGGAGTAAGAAAGAGCACATCATAGATCTCATCCACCCACCACTTGCGTTCAAACGCCTTAAAGAGTGGACCCAACAGCCGGGCGAGTGGATCAGCCTGACCTGCGGAGAGAGGTTTACGGCCATAAAAGAACCAGGCAAACAAAATTCCACCCAGGGCTACCGCAACGGAGATGCCCGCCACCACGATGGAAAATGTCACGTGATGCGCTTCAAGAATGGTATGCTCCAGCCAATGTCCAAGGACTTCAATATTTGGCAGATTTAAAGCACCGCCTACAATGGAAAGCGCCGCCAGAATAATGAGCGGGATGGTCATGACCGCGGGGCTTTCCTTGGCACCTTCAGCGGCATCACTGCGCGGATGACCAAAGAAAACCATCCACACCTGTCTGCCCATGTAGAAAGCCGTCAGAAAGGCTGCTGCGACAAGCATGGCAAGGACCAGCGGATTATTCTCGCTGGCGTAAGCAAGGATTTCATCTTTGGAAAAGAAGCCTGCCAGAGGTGGTATGCCTGCCAGGGCAAGCGCACCGATGAGATAAACCCAAAACGTGGTTTTCATGCGGATGCGCAATCCGCCCATATTACGCATATCCTGAGGGTCGAATTCCGCGCCATGCGCATCATGCGGAGCATGATGATGTCCAAACTCCACGCCCTGGATCACCGAACCGGAAGATAGGAAGAGGAGTGCCTTAAAGAAGGCATGGGTAGCGAGGTGGAAGATCCCCGCTACATAGGCGCCCATTCCCACCGCTGCAACCATAAAACCAAGCTGACTGATCGTGGAATAAGCCAGTACTTTCTTAATATCGTACTGCCCAACCGCAATGGTAGCGGCAAACAGGGCAGTCACAGCACCGAGAACCGCTACAACGGTACCCGCGGCAGAGTGCAGTGCGAATAGAGGTGATGAACGGGCGACCAGATACACTCCAGCAGTGACCATGGTCGCCGCATGAATGAGTGCAGAAACCGGGGTGGGACCCGCCATTGCATCCGGCAGCCAGACAAACAACGGCACCTGGGCTGATTTACCCGTGACAGCCAGAAGGAGGAAGAGATTCAGCGCCAATAATAGCCAGGGAGCGGCATCCACTCCCCCAGAACGGGCAACAGAGAATACTTTGGTGAAGTCCAGACTGCCAAAGATGCCAAAGATGAGGAACATGGCTGTGATGAACCCAAAATCCCCAATCCGGTTGGTCAGGAAGGCTTTCTTGGCGGCAATGGCATTCCCATCGCCATCCTTCCCTTTTTCGAACCAGAACCCGATCAGCAGGTAAGAGCACAAACCAACCCCTTCCCAGCCAACAAAGGTCATCAGATAGCTCTCTGCGCTGACCAGTACCATCATCATTACGATGAAGAGGTTCAGGAAAATGAAGAAGCGGCTGTACCGGGAAGTGTCTCCCTGAATTCGCACATCTTCATGCATATAGCCGATGGAATAAACATGAATGAGTGTGCCAACCCCGGCGACAACCATCATCATCGTCACCGAGAGGGTATCCACGCGGAAAGCCCAATTAATCGAAAGATTGCCCACGTTTATCCACTCGGCAAATGGCACAACCACCGCTTCAGGGTGCTTGTTCAACGAGAGAAGCAGCAGACTGGCTACCACAAAGGAAGCACCAGAAGCCAGACTGGCTACAATCCCATAGACCTTTTCAGATGCCCGGTTGGTCAGAAAAAGGTTCAGCACCAGACCAATTAATGGGAAGAAGACGACCCAGGGCACCAGGTTGAAATACGTTCCTGCAGGAAGGCTGGATAATTCCATAAGCGTCTTTCCCCTATTCCTTCAAGGTATTCATTTCATCAACATCAATATTATGGCGGTTACGGAAGATCACTACGATCAATGCAAGACCCACCGCCACCTCGGCAGCAGCCACCACCATCACAAAGAATACGAAGATCTGCCCGTTAAGCATGTTGTAATAGCGGGCAAAAGCCACAAAAGCCAGATTTGCCGCGTTGAACATCAGTTCGAGAGACATGAACATTACAATCGGATTCCGCCGGCTAACCACGCCGAAGGTGCCGAGAACGAACATAATTGCAGATAACGCCAGATAATAACTCAGTGGCACCATATCAACGTACCTCCCCGGAAGCACCAGGTTGATCAATCTTCTTCTTCTCAACTTTAGTCAGCACAATTGCGCCGATCACAGCCACCAGAAGGATGAACGATGTCACCTCAAACGGCAGGATATATTGATCAAATAAGACGGATCCGATCGCCTGGGCGGTGGCGGTATCCTGCTCGGGTGTTGAAACCATCAATGTGGGCGGATTCCTCACAAAAATCAGCACGGCTGCTTCTGCCAGTACCACCAATGTCACAAGCCCACCAATTACCCGGGTAAAGCCAACTGGTTCACCGGGTTTGCCTTTTTCACTACCCAGCAACATGATAACGAACAGGAATAAGACCATGATCGCGCCAGCGTAGACTGTGATCTGAGCCATGGCGATAAACGGCGCCCCCAGGATGAAATAGAGAAACGCGACAGAGGAAAAGTTCATAACCAGGAACAACGCAGAATAAACCGAGCTTCTACTGAGCAACATACCCAAAGCGGTAATAACGGTAATTCCGGCAATGGTGAAAAAAATGAGGACTGGTGGTGTTATCTCTGGCATGGTTCCTCCCTAATCCGTAGGGTCCTTCATCTCGGGCACAGAGCGGGTAAATTTCCCGGGTGGTGTTTTCTGTGGAGTTGGTTTTACCGGTGGTTGGACAGGCTCCAGTAAAAGCTCTTTTGTATAGATCGCTGAACGCCGGTCATAGAATGACAGCTCATAATTATCTTCCAGTACAATCGCCTCGGTGGGGCAGGCATCTTCACAAAATCCGCAGAATATACAGCGCAACATATTGATCTCATATGTGCTGGCGTACCGGTCTCCAGGAGAGTAACGTTCGGCATCTGTCTGTTCAGAAGATTCCACAAATATGGCATCTGCGGGGCAGGCTGCCGCGCAAAGGGAGCAACCGATGCATTTTTCCAATCCATTGTCATAGCGTTTGAGTACATGCCTGCCTCGGAATCGCTGGCGCACCGGCCGCTTAACTTCTGGATACTGGATCGTGACCGGCTCAGTCCACGCGGAGCGGAAGGTTTGCCATAAGCCACGGAAGATTTCGAAGATACCTTTAAACATGGTTTACTTGCCTCCAAAAATCACGACCCCGATTGCGGTCAACATCACATTCAAAAGCGCCAGAGGGAAGAGGATCTTCCAACCAAACGCCATCAGGCGGTCGTAGCGGATACGGGGCAGTGTCGCGCGGATCCAGATCAGACCATACAACAGGATCACCACTTTTGCAATCAAGTAAATGGGTCCCAGCCAGGGGAGTTGGTCCACAAAGGGACCATAATACCCACCCAAAAAGAGGGTGGCGCCGATGGTGGAAACCGCGATCATTTTGATGTATTCCGCCATAAAGAAGAGGGCGAATTTCATCCCTGAGTATTCGGTATGATACCCGGCAGTCAATTCCTGTTCGGCTTCGGGCATATCAAACGGAGCCCGGTTGACCTCAGCAATGGTGGCGATCATAAAGATGATGGCACCCAGCGGTTGAATTAAGATGAAGGGTATGTTTTCCTGGGCGAGTACAATGTCCCGCAGGCTCATCGAACCGGCAATCAGGATGGGTCCAACAAACGACAAACCCAATGCCAGTTCATAGCTGATCATCTGGGAGGTGGCACGCAAGCCGCCGAGGGTGGCATACTTGTTGTTGGATGACCAACCCGCCAGTGTTATGCCATACACCGAGATTGATGTGATGGACATAATGTACAGGATTGCTACGTTAATGTCGGCAAGGTAAAGTTTGATCGTCCGCCCGAAAAGTACAATCTCATCTCCCCAGGGAACCACACCGGTAATGATTAACGCAGGGATAACCGTGATGATCGGCGCTGCAATAAAGATCAGCTTATCGGCATTCGCGGGGATCAATTCTTCCTTGAATATCAGCTTGACGCCATCCGCAACCGGCTGTAAAGATGCCAAAGGACCCGCGCGGTTGGGCCCCCAACGCACCTGCATCCGGGCAAGCACCTTGCGTTCATAAAGGGTGGTGTACGCAAATCCAGCCGTGCAAAATATCAGGATCGCGATCGCTTTTACTACCCATTCGATAATCATGCCAGCATCCATAAAATCACCCTTTACTTTATTTTGCCAATCCGACCGGGCAAGGCTGAATACAGGGCATCCCCATGCTGCGCGGGATGAGTACAAGCCCTACCGGAACCGATTCATCCAATTGGATTCTGACTGAATAAGCCTTTCCCTTCAGATTAATCCTGACTGGCTGCGCTGCAGACCATTGATTTGCTTCCGCTGTCTGTGGATGCGCGATGACAAATGGTTGCGGCAGTCTCGGTTTTAATACTTCAGATGGTGTAATGGTTAACCCCAGGTCGTAACAAACCGTTATTGGATACCCGGGAAGGAGCTCACCAAAACCATCCGGGGTAAAAGGATCCACATCCGGAAGTGTATACTTCAGACCAGATTCAGCGATAGTTTTGAGCTTTACTCCCAGCCCCTGGTTGTTGCCATAGGATGTTCCACCATAGTAAAGATCTTGCCTGCCAATAATCGGAAGCTGCTGGTGAACCATGCTGACCTGTTGGTAATTTAACCCATTAAAAGCAGGAACATGGGCAGCCAGCGCCAGGAATACCTGCGCCGCGGCAGGAATATCCAGATTCATGCGGGCGACCTTCTGCCGTACCTGAGCTGCGATGGCGTAATCGGCACGCGGTCCTTCGAGTGGTTCCACCACAGGGAAGAAGCGCTGTACTCTGCGTTCGCCATTGGTAAAGGTGCCTTCCCTTTCAGTGAACGCCCGGGCGGGCAGAACCACATCAGCTAATTTGGCAGTTTCCGAAAGGATCAGTTCTTGTACCACCACAAAATTGGCGTGTTCCATCGCATTTCGGCAATCCGGACAGTCACCCGCCGGGTCTGCCCCAGCGATATAGATGACACCAGTATGCTGCAAAATATCATCCACCCGTTCCACCGGCCTGAAGCCGATTTCCCAGGCTCCCTGATCATTGGCATGCTGCCAGACCGCTACCAGACCACTATCGGATTTGCCAGCATGCGCTGTGCGGGTAAGCAACTGGGCTGCCGCGGTTGAAAGACGGCGGGAGGAAATCAACCCGGTTCCATCAGAACCGTAGAAAACAACCAGATTTTTTGCTTCCGCAATCAGTTTATTCAGGTCGTCCGCTTCAGGAGAATCAGGGAAGAGTGATTGCAACGCTTCCGCTTCCTTACCGTATGGGTAGCGGATCGTAAAATCGGCGAATTTATCGAGGCGGGTATCCCGCGCATTTGCCACCACCAGACGCGCCCCCCGTTTGACCGCAGATTTTACACGCAGCCACCAGACAGGCGCCTCTTCATGCAGATCACAGGCAGCAACAACGATAACATCATCCTTACCAAGGTTGCCCAGGTCTGCTTCAGATCCCAGACCGACAGTGGACACCAGATCACCACCCGCCATAGTTCCGTATAGATACGCCTTACCGTTAACAGTATCAGAAAGCTCTTTAAGGGTGTATAGGTCTTCATTGGAAAGCCTGCCGCCGGCGATAACGGTAAAGTTGAACGCGTACGAGCGGATCTTATCACTGACCAATTCAAGGGCTTCATCCCAGGTGGCTGGTTGTAATTCACCATTCTTCCTGATGAGCGGTGTGGTCAGGCGCTGCGGATTTTCTGTGAAATGGTAGGCAAATCTGCCCTTGTCGCAGATCCAAACCTCATTGACCGCTTCATTCTGGCGGGGCATGGCTCGTTTGATCACCACCCTGCCGCCGGATTTCGCTTCACGACGGGTATCGAAAGTCAGGTTGCAGCCGACCGGGCAGTGTGTGCAGATGGAAGCCGCTGCTTTTAACTCCCACGGGCGGGCGCCGAATCGGAAGTCTGCGGTGGTCAGCGCGCCAACCGGGCAAATATCAGTGGTATTCCCCGAAAAAATTGAATCAAAGCCGGGTTCCGAATTAGTCATGATCTCCAGCGAACGTCCGCGATGATAGAAACCAATGACCGGGTCGTCAGCCAGCTCGCTCTGGAAACGGACACAGCGCCCGCACTGGATACAACGTTCGCGGTCCAGGAAGATCAGATCACCCAGTGGAACATGTTTTTCGGCGTGCTTCTTATCATCATACATGTACCGGCTTTCCCCCGGACCGAACCCGAGGGTCAGGTTTTGGAGGGGACATTCTCCCCCCTTGTCACAAACCGGGCAATCCAATGGGTGGGATGTGAGCAGAAATTCCAACACATCTTTTCGGGCTGCTTTCACCTTATCACTCATCCCGATCACCACCATCCCCTCAGAGACGGGCGTGGTGCAGGCTGTTTCCAATTTTGGTCCGAATTGTAATTTCGATTTGCCTTCTTCATCGAGAATCACCTGGCTGGTCATACGGTCAATCATCGGTCGTCCGATATCCACCAGGCACATACGGCACATCCCAACCGGTTCCATTTTTGGATGGTAGCAAAAGACAGGGATATCGATCCCGATTTGCTTCGCAGCATCCACTACCAGGGTCCCCGCGGGCACTGTGACTGAAATACCATCAATGGTCAGCGTAACATCTTTGGCCATAATCATCTCCCTGTTGGAGCTGCGAAATCTTGCGGGAATTTTTCAAGTGCTGAGAGCACTGCCATCACTGAGAATTCTCCCAGCGCGCACAAACATTTATTTTGCATTTGTGAAGCCACCGCCTTGAGTAATTGCACTTCATCTTCAGACCGTTCTTTACTATTTATCCTCTCGGTCAGGTGGTTCATCCAGTAGGTGCCTTCACGGCAGGGTGTACATTTTCCACAGGATTCGTGTTTGAAAAATTCAACCGTCTTGTGAATCAGCCAATCCATGGAAACACTCTCATCAATGACGATCACCGAGGCGGAACCCAACTGGGCGCCGACCCTGGGGACGGATTCATAATCCATGGGGGTATCGAGCGCTTCATCATTAGCGAGTATCAAGCTGGATGATGCACCTGCCGGCATGATAGCTTTAATCTTCCTGCCACCGGGGATACCACCTCCGTGTGTGTAAATTAACTCGCGGAAGGTAGTGCCCAGGGGCAACTCGTAATTACCCGGGTTGTTGATATGCCCCGACAGGGAAAAGATTTTCACCCCGGGGCTCTTCTCAGTGCCAATACTGCGGAACCAGTTTGCGCCATTCGCCATGATAGATGGCAGATTAGCCAATGTTTCGACATTATTGATCACAGTCGGTTTGGCGTACAATCCTTCCACCGCCGGGAAAGGCGGCCGCAAACGCGGCTGACCCATTTTCCCTTCGATGGATTCCAGCAAGGCGGTCTCTTCACCGCAGATATAAGCTCCCGCGCCCAGATGGGTGTAAATGCGGAGGGAGTAGCCAGTTCCGAAGAGGTTCTCTCCCAGCAGACCTTCCCCTTCCAACTGGCGAATGCAATCATCGAGAAAGGCTGCCACCTGCCAGAATTCACCGCGCAGGTAAACGTATGCGGTGTTCGCTTTCACAGCATAAGAGGCGATTGCCAATCCTTCAAGGAATAAAAATGGATTACTTTCTAGTATTTCACGGTCTTTAAAGGTACCGGGTTCCGATTCATCTGCATTGGCAACCACATAATGGGGAAAAATGTTGCCGGGCAGGAACGACCACTTGATACCTGTTGGAAAACCCGCTCCACCCCTGCCGCGCAAACCAGAGGATTTCACTTCTTCTAAAACTTGAGCAGGCTCCATTTGGGTTACAACCTTCTTGAAGGCAGAATATCCGCCATCCTTCTGGTAGACGTTGAGCTTGTGAATGTCAGTTATATCACGGTGGCGCAGGAGGATATGCTCAGCCATTAACGACGCTCCTTTCCACGGAGTTCATCCACCAGCGCGAGTGCGCTTTCGACTGTCTGGTTCTCGTGGTAGGTTATCCCCTCCCTGCTTTGCACCTGGAACATGGGCGCTTTATCACAGGCTGCCAAGCATTTCACCTCTTCCACGGTAATAAACCCATCGGGTGTGGTCTGACCCGGTTTGATCCGGAGCGCTTTGCACAATTCCTGTAGGAACGCATCCGCACCGCGCAAAGCGCAGGGTAGATCCGTGCAAATCTGAAAGCGGTACTTGCCTTCGGGATGATCATGATACAGGGTGTAAAAACCTATCACCGATGCCACCTCGGTGGGGGTGATCCCTACGATTTCAGCAATATCCAGAACCGCCTGCTTGTTAATGTATCCCTTTTCAGTCTGAGCGATATGCAGAAGCGGCATTACCGCAGATTGTTTTTTATCAGGTGGATATTTCGCCAGGATGGCTTCGATCTCTTGAGCGTATCGGGCAGCAAATTCATTCATCGGTCTGTATCTCCCAACACGATATCAATACTACCGATGATTCCAACCAGGTCTGCCACAAAGTGACCTTTGGAAAGCAGCGGCATGATTTGAAGATTGGTAAATGAAGGTGTTTTAAAGTGAACCCGGTAAGGTTTGGGGCTGCCATCCGATTCCAGGAAACAACCCAACTCTCCGCGGGGTGACTCTGTCACCGCATACACCGAACCTACAGGTGGGGTGAATCCCTCCGTCCACAGCTTGAAATGGTGGATGAGCGCTTCCATGCTGGTGCCTATCTCAGATCGTGGTGGAGGTACAAACTTGCGGTTGTTTGAACGAACCGGTCCAAGAGGAAGTTTGTCGAGTGCCTGTTCAACAATGCGGATTGATTCGCGCATTTCTTGAACACGCACCTTGTAACGGGCGTTGATATCGCCGCCTGTTTCGGTGGGGATATCAAAATCATACTGCTCATAGCCGATGTAGGGATGCACCTTACGGAGGTCAAACGCCATCCCTGAACCGCGCAGCACCGGACCGGTGACACCCCAGCGGATGCACTCTTCCACGGAAATTTTCCCGATGCCGATGGTCCTCTCAATAAAGAGGGGATTTTTTGTCAGCAGGCTTTCATATTCATCAATTCTTTTTGGCAGGATACGGATGAATTCACGAACAGTTTGTTCAAATTCGACTGGCACATCCCGCCATAATCCACCAGGGCGGATATACGTGGTCATCATACGCTGTCCGCTGACAAGTTCAAAAATATCCATGATCATTTCGCGTTCGCGCATCGCGTATAAAAATACCGACATGGCAGCCAGATCAAGTGCCGAGGTGCCCAACCAGAGTAGGTGGCTGGCGATCCGTTGCAACTCCACCAGAATAACGCGGATGCCCTGCGCCCTGGGCGGGACATCCAGTTCACAGAGTTTTTCAACCGCCATGCAATACACCAGGTTGTTTCCGATGGTGTTCATGTAATCCAGGCGGTCGGTCATCACCTCTGCTTTCTGATAGGTCTTGCCTTCCATGTTCTTCTCGACACCGGTGTGCAGAAAACCAATATCCGGCACACAATTCTGGACAATTTCACCATCCAATTCCAACACCAGGCGGAGAACGCCATGTGTGGACGGGTGCTGCGGACCCATATTGAGCACCATCGTCTCTCCGCGCATAGCACGTTCTGAGAAGAGGTGTTCCATGCCGCCCATATCATAAAGCTGCTGCTCAGTCATATCTCTTCCCTATTCCCGGGGTGCCGGTTTTTTTACACTGATCTTGTCGAAGTTGAATGTGAACTGCACTTCTTCGTACCCAAGCGGATAATCCTTGCGCTGTGGATGACCCTGCCAATCTTGTGGCATGAGTATGCGGCGTAAATCGCTATGCCCTTCAAAGCGAATACCAAACATATCCCACACTTCGCGCTCATGCCAATTCGCGTTGGGATGCACCGTTTCGAGGGAAGGCAGGGTGGGGGAATTTCCATTCAGGGGAACGCGCAGAACAATGGTCTTATGAATTGAAAATGAATAAATGTGAGCAATAATGTGAAAGCGTGGCGACTGCTGTGGCCAGTAATCCACTGCGGTGACACCTTCGAGGCTGTTGAAACCGAATTCGTCCCGCAATGCAATAGCGGCGTCTATCCAATGTTCGGGTTCAACCAATAAGGTAATTTCATCGCGGAACTCACTTTGCTGCGCACCAAAGCGTCGCTGTAATGCGCTTACTGCCGGCTGATAGGATTCATGCATAGTACCTTGTCCTTATCCTATTTCCAAGTATGAATTTTTTCTTTCCGTACTTTTTCGTGAAGCGTGATGATACCGTGAATTAATCCTTCAGGACGCGGCGGGCAGCCGGCAATGTACACATCCACCGGAACAACCTCATCGACACCCTGCATAATCGCGTAATTGTTGAACACACCGCCGCACGCTGCGCAATCACCCATGGCAATGACCCATTTTGGGTCAGGCATCTGATCATACAAATTGCGCAAGACAGGAGCCATCTTACGGCTGACTCTGCCCGCCACAATCATCAGATCAGATTGACGTGGGCTGGGACGCATCAATTCCATGCCAAAGCGGCTCAAGTCGTAGGCAGCGGATTGCGCCGCCATCATTTCAATGGCGCAGCATGCCAATCCGAACAGCATCGGCCACATGGAATTCGTCCGCGACCAGTTGACAGCCTGCTCGAGGGTTGTGGTGACAATACCCAGATTACCTGCTTTTTGCTCTACTCCCATTCCAACGCTCCCTTTTTCCAGGCATATACATAGCCAACCAGGAGAATACCAATAAAAATGAACATCTCAATCAATCCAAACAAACCCAGTTTTTTAAATACAACAGCCCACGGCAGGAAAAAAACCACTTCCACATCAAACAGGATAAACAAAACCGCCACCAGATAGTAGCGGACAGACATACGCCGGGTGCCCGGACCATAGGGGGCCATGCCAGATTCGTATGGGGCACTTTTTCTCTTGGTTGGGCGGTGGGGTCCGAAGATGTGACCCAGCACAACCACCAGTACCGCCAGACCAGATGCAAGCGCTACAAGAATTACTAAGGGCAGATATTCAAGCAGCATGGTGCTTCCTTTGCTCTATTTGATTGGATTGAATTTATTATACACAGAGAGCCGCTTTTCGACAAATTTCATAATATAAGGCAGATTTAGCTTTGTGCAACCATGAATGACTTTTTGCGTATGATTAGTGGATTTTTAACCCCGGATGAGGAGAATACCATGAGCACAAAACAAAAACTCGGCAGGCTTGGCATAGGACTTATTATCGTTCTGGCAATCTGCATCCCCATGTTTGCTTTCATAAGCAATTGGATACCCACCTGGGGTGCCACGCCTGAAGAATTATCCATGACCTACCCCGGTGATGAATTGTTGGACAACCCGATTGTGAGCTGGACACATGGGATCACCATCAACGCTCCGGTTGAGGCGGTCTGGCCCTGGGTGGCGCAGATGGGTGAAGAACGGGCAGCTTTTTACAGTTACACCTTCATCGAAAACTTGATTTCAGGAAGGCGTTCATACATCAATAGCAACGAAATTATCCCTGAATTACAAAACCCTCGACCTGAAACTGCCATTATTAACGGTATGGTGTATTGGAAAGAAATTAAACCCGGAGAGTGGATTTTAGCAGAAGATAAAATCCCGGATATGGGTTGGACCTGGCTCTGGTATCTGCAACCCGCAACTGAGAACACAACCCGAATGATCGTCCGCATGGATATTCAGGTCCCTGAGGAAGTTGGCAGCAATCCGGCGGTTCGTGGAATCATCAGTGTGGGTGGATTCATCATGGAACGAAACATGATGGAAGGCGTGCGTGATCGCGCTGAGGGCAGGTTTGAACCTCTCTGGATCGAATATGTTGAAATTGTAATCTGGCTGGTTGCACTGGTTTGTGGAATTCTCGCAGCAATCCGTTTTATCAATCAGAAATCCTTCCTCCCCCCACTCGGACTGGGTGTTGCAGCCGTTCTGGCGCTCTTTTACTTTACTTTCGGACAACCCGCGATTGTCATTAGGGTGCTTGTAGATGCCCTGCTCATAGCCGGTGTAATGTGGTTGTATTGGCGCAAAATAGAATCATAAGCAACCAGTCTTGCAAACGTGCGTATATTGAGTGATTTAGAAATGGAGAATACTATGGAAACAATGACAGTAGAAACCCGGAAGAACCCCGGATGCCTGGTTCAGATCCTCTGGTTTGCCTTCATAGGCATCTGGCTGGGACAGGCATGGATGATCATTAGCTGGATACTGATGTTAACCATCATCGGCATCCCTCTGGCAGTAGCAATGTTGAACAAACTGCCTTTTGTTATGGCGCTGCGCACAGAACCTGTTCGTTTACAGGTGACCCAGAATGATGACGGCAGTGTATCCAAGCGGGAAGTAGGAAGACCCCAGATCAATTTCTTCCTGCGGGCAATTTACTTCCTGTTGGTTGGATGGTGGTTAAGCGCCATCTGGATGGAAGCAGCTTACCTTTTGTGCTTATCTGTAATAGGTTTACCCGTCGGGTTCTGGATGTTCGATCTTGTCCCGGCAATCGTCAGCCTGAAGCGTTAGTTCTTCTCCTCATAGAACCGCCCCGGAAAATTTTCCGGGGCGGGATTCATTTAATTTACTATTATCACGCATTCTTGCTCCAAAATCAGATTTTCGCTATACTGGAAATAACTTCCAAAACAGGAGATGAAAATGCAACATACGGTAAAAGACTGGATGGTAGATTTACTGGTTTTTGTTGATCCCGACGCCAGTGTTCTGGATGCGATTCGCATGATGCGCAGGCGCTATACAAACAGCATTCTGGTAAACAAAAGCGCAGACCACCCTGAATACGGTATCCTTACATCCACGGATATCTGTGACCGGATCATCGCCGAGGAGCGTAATCCTGCTCTGACAAAAGTGAAAGAAATAGACCACTCACCCATTATGACCATACGTGAAGACAAGACACTTACCGATTGTGTTAATTTGATGAAAGAGAAGAACATTCACCACATTCCGGTCGTGGATGTAAATAATCAGCTCGTTGGTTTTATCTCGGCTACTGACTTCATGGTTGCTGCCGAACAACTGGCAAAATAGAATTCCCAACTGAGAAAAATCCGAGGAATGTATTCCTCGGATTTTTAATTTATTCGAAGATTATATCTGTATAATATCTCTAACTACTTTCCCTATACAGGAGTACTGGATGGCGCATCCCAAGATCATTCATGATGAAACACCAATTCGTTTATTTCAATCGAATTTTCTGGAGTTCTTCACGCATATCAGCCCAATCACTGTTACCGTAATCTGGCTGCCGATCGCCATCCTGTTGCTTATCTGGCCGGTCTTTTCTGGTGGGTCATTGGGATGGGACATCATTGCAGCATTTGCCATCGGTCTCTTCATCTGGACGCTGGCGGAATATACCCTGCACCGGTTCGTTTTTCATTTTCCGCCTAAAACACCCCGCATGGAACGAATCACATTCCTGTTTCATGGGGTGCATCACGCGCAACCACAATGTAAAACCCGGTTGGTGATGCCGCCGGTGGTAAGTTTTCCACTCGCCTTCCTCTTCTACGCTCTTTTTGCCTGGTTAATCGGAAATGTTTTAGGCGCACCAGGCTGGGTAAACCCAATTATGTCCGGTTTTCTTATCGGATACCTTATCTATGATCTTACCCACTACGCGACCCATCACTGGCCAATGCGGTCAGGCTACGCCAAATATATCAAACGCTATCATATGCAGCATCACTATAAAACACCCGATGCGCGCTACGGAGTCAGTTCTCCCCTCTGGGATTACGTTTTTAAGACAATGCCGGGAGAATAATTTCATAAATCGGGGTGGGGTGGTTTTTACTGGTAGATGGGAGAATATATGCACCCGATGAACCGAAGGAAACTATTGCAAACCTTGCTTGCAGGAGCAGGCGGTATTGTAGCAGCTGATATTCTGGCTGCCTGCCAACGGCAGACAGGCACGACCACTCAGATAACAAATACAGAAATCCCCACTGGCACTCCAACTGGGACTGAAGAACCACGAGCATCTGCTTCACCAGATAACACGCCCTCGCCCGCAACATCCACACCGGCATCTATACCTGATCTGGTCGTTGCCCGGAATGGGACACCGGAAGAATTGGTTTATCGAGCCCTGGAAGCAAGCGGAGGAATTCAGCGGTTCGTGTCCAAAGACTCCTGGGTGATCCTGAAGCCGAATATTTGCAACGCCTATCACGGCTACGAATACGCCTCGACAACCAACCCCTGGGTGGTGGCAGCCCTGGTGCGGATGTGCCTGGACGCGGGTGCAAAAAAGGTACAGGTCATGGATTTCCCCTTTGGTGGATCAGCCAACGACGCCTACCGTACCAGCGGAATAGCTGAGCAGGTGGGGGCGGCTGGGGGTGAGATGGTTTTGATGTCGGAATATAAGTTTAAAGACACCAAGATCAGCAGCCCAATTTCACTAAAAAAGACCAGGGTATATGAAGACGCCTTGAAGGCTGATGTATTGATCAATATCCCGATCGCGAAACATCATGGACTGGCAGGATTAACCCTGGGGATGAAGAACCTGATGGGGCTCATCTGGCGGCGGGAAGAAATCCACTGGCAAATTGGTGAGAAACTCACGGATCTTACCAGGCTGATCAAACCAACCCTGACAGTGG
Organism: uncultured Leptolinea sp.; assembly: GCA_964600595.1. Taxonomy (GTDB): domain Bacteria; phylum Chloroflexota; class Anaerolineae; order Anaerolineales; family Anaerolineaceae; genus DAIOEK01. Next base: position 2,724 of record CAZRKL010000033.1, on the reverse strand, counting down.
TGGATGCGGTTCGAATACTCGTGGAAAATGGTCCGACAGGAGGCAACCTGGCTGACGTGCGAGAAACAAACACAATTATAGTATCGCCAGACATTGTGGCAGCAGACAGTTACGCTTCCAGTCTTTTTGGGTTGCGCCCGATGGACCTTTCTTATATAAGAGCTGCTAGTGAAGCTGGTCTGGGTAGAAGCGATGTGGAAAACCTGCGGATCGAGGAAATCAGCCTTGGCGGATAAACCTGCCAGCAGGACTGCCCAACGCTGGATAACCCTGCGAAAATGGTCGCAGGGTTTATTCCTGCTCATATTTCTCATATTGTTTATTGGGTCAGGTTCACCACTCTGGTCTGGTAGCCTGGTTAACCTGCCATTCCGGCTTGATCCATTACTGATGATTTTCCAATCCATCGCTGCCCGCACATTGCTGGCTGGCTCCTGGTTGGCTGTATTTACACTCATCCTTACACTGATTTTTGGTCGTGCCTGGTGCGGGTGGATTTGCCCGATCGGTACGCTGCTGGATATATTCTCATTCAAGGGGAAAAAGACAAAAATCATCGTCCCTGAAAACTGGCGCAAGGTCAAATACATGCTCCTGATCGTCATCCTTGCCGCCGCCATACTGGGCAATCTCACCTTGTTGGTACTCGATCCGATTACCATTTGGATGCGAACCATGACCGGCAGCATCTGGCAGGGTTTTCACACGATCATTAATGCAGTCATCAGCATCACGGCAGGTGTGCCTTTCCTGGCTGATCCGGTACACCAGCTGGACCAAGCCCTCCGTACCACAATCTTCCCCGGTGATGTGCCTGGTGTTCGATACCCCTGGCTGCCGGGATTGATATTTCTGGGTATTATATTTCTCAACCTTGTTGCAGAAAGATTCTGGTGCCGGTATATCTGTCCTCTGGGCGGCTTCTTGGGGGTGATCAGCAAATTTGCATTATTCAAACGGACTGTCAGCGATAGCTGCAAGGGCTGTGGACTTTGCGAACAAGATTGCCCGACAGGAACAATCGATCCCCGGCGCGGGTACCGCTCTGACCCTGCTGAATGCACCATGTGTATGAACTGCCTGGCTTCCTGCCCGCGGAGTGATATCAGCATCAAGAAGGGCAGCATAAAACCCGAATGGAACACTTACGATCCTTCCCGCCGGACAGTACTCAAGGGCAGCCTGGCAGCGGTCGCGGGAACTGCCATTTTGCAGGTGGAAGGAAAACAGGCGCATACTCATCCGTTTTTGCTCAGACCACCGGGGGTTTGGGATGAACAGGATTTCTTGAGCCGCTGCCTGCGCTGTGGGGAGTGTATCCGCGCCTGCCCCACCGGAGCGTTGCAAAGTTCCATCCTCGAAGCCGGCATGACCGGATTATTCACCCCAATCCTGGTTTCCCGGACTGGCTACTGCCTGTACTCCTGCAACCGGTGCGGTGAAACCTGCCCAGTGGAGGCTATCCCGCCGTTATCCCTGCCAGAAAAACAGAGCTTTGTGATCGGCTGGGCATATATCGATGAAAACCGCTGCATCCCCTGGGCAGATAGTACTGATTGCATTGTCTGCGAGGAAATGTGTCCGCTGCCCGACAAGGCAATTGTGCTGCGTGAAGAAGTGCGTGAAAGACCAGATGGAACCCTTGAGACAGTTAAACTACCCCATGTACTGCGGGAGAAATGCATAGGCTGCGGTATATGTGAATTTAAGTGCCCGCGGGCAGGGGAATCCGCCATCCGCGTGTATCGGGCAGATTACTACTAAACTTCAGACAAAACAACCCCGCAAAGAAGCGGGATTGAATATGCATAATTAATAACGATTACTCAGGTTTAACAAGAGCAAGAAATTTCTTTGCCTCTTCTGTATTCCTGAAATGTAATGCAAATACAGATTTTCCCGGTAATTCTCCATCTGGAGCCAGAAAACTGACGGCAACATCCTTCGCCATCTGATCAATACCCGGAACAAACGGGAAGATAACCCAGGCTACGCTTCCCCGTGCCCAGCCTGCGCCTAATTTCACATCTTCCATTTCTGAGAAACCAAAGGTTACCGTGCTGCCCTCTTTCCCTTCACTAAAGCGGATCAGCTTTTCCAGCTCCCAGAAGCTGGCGGCGCCTAACCCACCCAACGAAAAATATGCAATAAATAGGACCACCCCAACCACAGCCCAGATCCAATTCCCAAAAACTACCGAACCTAAAATGGATAGAAACGAGGCGATCACCAAAACCGCCTGGCTGTATAGCCAGAAACGATATATGCCGGGTGAAATCCGGGGACCGCTAATGCTTACCCGATTATCATCAACCTGGATATTGAGCACACTCCCAAAGCGCGCCTGAACACGATAGCTGTACGCTTGCATTCTTTCCACTGAAAACTCTCCTGATAAAAAAGAATGATAACCGCGGGAAATTATATCGCTCATCCCTATTTGTGATAGCTATTAATAATGCGATTTTCAAATAATAATAAGTTGACTTAGACATTTCATTGGGGTTTAAGCTGCTCATGTTAAAATAATATAATGACACGTGATAAAACCTGGATAATTGATCTTAGCGTAGAACAGGTAATCCAAGCTCAGGGTGGGGACCCTGAGAAAATCCGTGAGCGCAATCCACTTCTTATCCGTACTGCAGAGAAGGCCATCCAACTGGCAAAACCTAATCTGGATCCCCGTTGTGTATTTGAGAAATACCTGGTGACCGGAGTATC
>CAZRKL010000032.1:0-19489 GCA_964600595.1 uncultured Leptolinea sp. | reverse complement strand
GAAAGCAGCACTCCACAAGATGGCGGGTACATCACCGGTGCCACCTTGAGCGCAACCGCCGCCGGAGAAAATGAAATCACCCAGGAAGAGATAGTCCCCGGCAAAGAAGAGCTTGGCATCGATTTCCGCAGCACCATCATCACCGGCTCAGCCGCAGTTCAGATTATGGATGAAGCTGGATCGGTTCAATTTGAAAAAGAGATTACACCCGGCAACGGTTTCTTTAATGAAACGGTGACCCTGCAACCTGGCGCTTACCGTCTGGTAATTGCATGGAAAGATGCGGTCACCGGATCTTATAACGTGGAATGGGGTGCGGGCACTCTGGAAGTGCCGCAGATCACCTGGCTGGCATTTATCCCCGGCGCGGGGATGCTCATTGTCGGCTTGATATTCTCCATCTACGGTATCCGCAAGGGCGGCTGGAAATATGCCCTTCTAGGAGCTGCCTTCTGGATCGGCACGGTTGTGGTCAAATTTGCCCTCGCTGCTGTGGTGAATGCTCCCCTATACAGATGGATGACCAGCACTCTGCCAGGTCTGCCTGGCACCCTGTTGTTCTCTCTGTACGTCGGCATCCTGACCGGTATTACTGAAATCCTCATAACATGGCTGTTTCTCCGATATACGAAACTGGGTCAAACGGTCTGGAAGAAGATGCTTTCGTTCAGTTTGAACTTCGGCAGCATCGAAGCGATATTGCTTGGTGTCAGTTCCCTGGTTGGGGTGATCACCGTCATGACCATGTCGAGCCAGATTCCGCTTTCATCTATCAGGCAGATTGCCCAGTTGAATAACATCACCTACGGCCTGGCACCCATCGTTGAGCGCATCTTCACCAACGGTGTGCATCTGGGGTGCAATCTGCTGCTCTTTTATGCGGTCTTGAAGAAGGAAGCCCGCTGGTTCTGGCTCTCATTTGCCCTGAAATCGGGTATTGACGCGGTCGCCGGCTACGCCCAGTTGAGCGGACAGATTTCATCAGTATCATTCCTCTGGCTGATCGAAGGATTTGTAATTGTGTTTGGTCTGGCAGGTTTCTGGGTATCCAGATGGCTGCGTGGCAAAATAGCTGAAATGGAAGTTGAAATCAGCCAGCAGGCACAACAGACTTTAGAACTGAATAAATAATATCTCTTAAGACAATACAAAAATCACATCCCAACACCAATCGGGATGTGATTTTTTGATTTTCTGTTGACTTACTCGTTGATGTGAATTTTAAATGTATTCCGCATCGTTTTAGCTTCGTACATGGCATCATCGGCTGCCTTTATTAATTGGGTGGCATCTGTTCCATCTTTTGGATAAATGCTGATTCCAATGGAAGCCGTGACATGGATGGTCGGCAGGTATTCGTTCCACTGACCAGAAAAATCAGCGAGGATTCGTTCAACCAGCGCTACAACTTCACTTTGATGTGAGAAGTTCTCGATAACAACCACAAATTCATCTCCCCCTATCCTGGCAACTGTATCAGATTCGCGGATGTGCTGTTGAAGTAACTTACCCACCTGGGTGAGCAATTGATCTCCTACAGTATGGCCATATTGATCATTCACATTTTTGAAATTATCCAGGTCAATATAGATCACCGCCAGTTTATGATCGTATCTCTTTGCGTGGCTGATACTCTGTGAAAGGCGGTCGAACAATAGATAACGGTTCGGCAGGGAGGTTAATACATCATGCGTGGCAATAAACTGTAAATCCAATTCTTTCTGCTTTAGATCATTTATTTCACGGGTGATTCCCAATATACCGATAATTTTTCCATCTGCCCCTCGCAAAGGGAGTTTGGTTGTGGATGTCCAGTTGTGATTGCCAGAAGAACTTTCATGGCACTCAACGAGACCGACGATGGCTTCACCTGTCTCCATCACGCGCAGATCATCAACCCTGGTGCGCTCACCAAAATCTTTCCCAAACAGATCAATATCCGTCTTGCCGTATATTTCCGTCGGATCAGAATAACCAAGGTCTTCAGCCATTTTTCTGCTGACCCTAATTAATCTGCATTGAGTATCTTTAAAATAGATACTGTCTGCGGTATTTTCCATCAAGGCTGTGAATAACCTTGATTCAGAAAAATCATCATCACGGGACTTCATAAGCAAGTTTACTTTCCTAGATCCTTTATTGAATTATAAAGGGATAAGTACAGCTTAACATACAGCTATAAGATTAATTGCCCGTAAATTATTCAATATGACGAAATAATCGTATTTTCAAATAATAAAAACAGAGCCACCAAAGATTTTGGGGCTCTGTTTTGGTATTGTGAAATAGAAATATCTTAACGTTTTGTGTAGGTAGGTGCCTTGCGGGCTCTTTTGAGACCGGGTTTCTTGCGCTCTTTGACCCGTGGATCACGGGTTAAGAAACCACCTTTACGCATTGCAGGTACCAATTCAGGATCGAGCTTGGTGAGGGCGCGTGCCAGACCCAGTTGAACTGCATCTGTCTGACCGGTAACCCCGCCACCGTTCACTTTAACTGTGATATCGAACTGGGCAAGATCGCGAGCGGCTGCGGAAAGGGGAGCCAGAATGGCTTCCATATCACCCACACGGGTGAAGTATTCTGCGCCGACCTTATCATTAACTTCGACTTTGCCAGTTCCGCTCATGAGACGAACACGCGCAGTGCTCTCTTTGCGACGGCCAATACCTTCATAATACTGTACTGTCATACTGTGCTCCTTTATTCAGCCGCTTCGGGTGTCTGCGCCGTATGGGGATGCTGTGCTTCCGGATAAACGCGCAACTTTTTAATCAGCTGACGACCCATCTTGTTGTGGGGGATCATTCCCCAGACAGCTTGACGAATCACCAAATCTGGTCTGGTACGAAGCTGATCTTTCAGGCTGGTAGCCTTCAAACCACCCGGGTAACCGGAGTGCTGATAATAGAACTTTTCCAACAAACGATTTCCGGTGACAACAATATGGGCTGCGTTAACAACGATGACTGAATCGCCCATCATGACACCCGGGGTGTAGGTTGGTTTATGCTTGCCAAGCAAGAGGGTTGCGATCTGGGTGGCAACGCGGCCCAAGGTCTGCTCGTTGGCATCCACCACTACCCAATTGCGTTCTATTTTACCTTTGAGGACGTAGGTCTTGTCCACTTTTTCCTCTCCACTTGCTATACGATATTCAAAATCTCATTGCCAGTTACCTGGCATAAAATACCTTCGTTAACTCTAGCCCACACGCAGGAGCGATCCCCGGATGTTCCGGGATACCGCCTTCCAAGTTCTTTGCCAACCGTTCATAATCCACCCGGTTTGAAGCAATCGCAACCTGGACGAATACAATTCTGCGTACCATATGGTACAAAAATGCATTCGCGCAAATGTGGTAGACATACAAATCTCTATCCTGCTCCCATTCTGATCGAAGAACCGTTCTGACTGTATTGCCACCGGGGCGGGGTGGGTTCCCAAAGGCGGCATAGTCGTGCTCTCCGATGAACAGGGCGGCAGATTTCTGCAAGAGAGAATAATCCAGCGAAAAATCCATCCGCCAGGCTGTCCTTTCCAGCATGGGGAACCGCACCGGATCGATGAGAATCCGATAGCAGTACTCCCGGCTGGAAGCATCGTAGCGTGGATGGAAGACAGTCGTTGTCTCATGTATCTCCCTGGCAGAAATTTCTGCCGGAAGATACGCGTTCAACGCCTGCCTCAGCGCCTGTACAGAGTGCATCCAGTTCAGATCAAAGCTTATCACCTGACCCGTGGCATGCACCCCTGTATCCGTTCGACCCGAGCTGAGAATGGATTTTCCATCCCAGCCAAGTTTACGGAGCGCTTCTTCCACTTCTCCCTGCACAGTTCTGGCTTTCTTCTGACGTTGAAAACCGAGAAAATCTGTGCCGTCGTAAGCGAGTATCACCTGGTAACGTGCCATCCGTTCTAGCCCGGTTGGACAAAACGGAACCCTGAAATTTCAGGGAAATCCCAAATTGCGGGATTATTCTTCGACCAATTCAATGATCACCATTTCAGCTGCATCGCCTAATCTTGGGCCGAGCTTCAGGGTGCGGGTATAACCGCCATTCCTTTTGCTGTAACGGGGACCAAGATCATCAAAAAGCTTGCGAACGGTCTCGGGGGCATTGCCCAAATCACGGGCAGCCAGACGGCGGGCATTTACTTTTTCGATGTCAGTTTTGCTGGCGCTGTTCCGTGCCAGTGTGATCAGTTTTTCAGCAGCGCCGCGGATTGCAGCCGCTTTGGTGGCGGTTGTGGTAATCCGTTCATGCTCAAAGAGCTGACGAATAAGGGTACGGCGAAGCGCTATTCGCTGATCTTTACTACGGTTTAATCGATATCCTGCTACCTGATGTCGCATCTCTAATTACTCCACATCTTTATCTTCTTGCATGAAGCCCTTTTCGAGCATTTTCTGGCGGAGCTCATCGAGACTCTTTTCGCCAAAATTGCGAATGGACATCACTGCATCATCACCCTTTTCCAGCAGGTCGAGAACATCACCAACATTGGTAATCCCCGTCCTTTTGAGCGAGTTGAATACCCGCACAGAAAGGTCGAGATTTTCAATGGGAGTTTCTGCGGCTTCGCTGGTAAGGCGTGTACCAGAGATTTCTTTTTCAACACCCAGATCTGTAATATCTTCACTGATTCCTGCGAGGAATTTGAGATGGTCAATCATAATAATGGATGAAGTACCCAGTGCCTTTTCTGGTGAAATCGTGCCATCTGTCCAAATTTCGAGTTCCAATTTGTCGAAGTTCGTGCTCTGACCAACACGGGCAGAACGAACATTCCAGTTCACACGTTTCACGGGGCTGAAGATTGCATCCACAGGAAGCTCGCCAATGGGCAGCTTGTTGCTGCGTTCAGTGGCAGGAGAATATCCACGACCACGTTCAACGGTGAGATCGATCTCTAATTTGGCATTTTTGTCGTTGACAGTGAAGAGATATAAATCTGGATTTACAATTTCTATTTCTGCAGGCGCTTTGATGTCGGCTGCGGTAACCACACCTTCACCATGGACATCCAGGTGCATGGTAGCCACATCTACATCGTACAGTTTTAATCGGATCTGCTTCATTTGAAGCATCACCTGAATGACATCTTCACGAACACCAGGAATGTCGCTAAATTCATGCTGCACATCACTGATACGTATGGATGTCACTGCTGCGCCATCCAGTGAGGAAAGCAGTACTCTGCGTAGTGCATTCCCCAACGTTACACCAAAGCCGCGTTCTAATGGGCTGATTATGAACTTCCCATAATTGCGTGCTTCGGCTTCACGATCTACTTTCGGTGTAACCATGTTACTTAAACCAGTCACGTTCAATCCCTCTTGCCGATACACCCTGAACAACCGCGTACCAGCGCTAGTTTGGTTTTAGCGAGAGTAGTACTCGACGATCAGCTGTTCGTTGAGGTTGCCCTCAATTTCAGATCGTTCAGGTAGCCTTAACACTCGCCCCGAAAGATTTTTGAGGTCACGTTCCACCCAGGTGGGTGCTGTTCGGTTCTCAGCCAGGTCACGTACTTCTTTGAAGTATGTGGCTTCTTTGGAACCATCGCGGACCGCAATTTGGTCACCGGCTTTCATAATCATCGATGGAATATCCGTTCGACGACCATTAACCATGAAATGACCATGAGTCACTAATTCACGCGCCTGTGCACGGTTTACAGCATAGCCCATGCGAAAAACGACATTGTCTAAACGGGTTTCCAGGGTCTGGAGCAGGTTCAAACCAGTCAAACCTTTTTGCTTTACAGCATAACCGAAGTATCGGCGGAATTGACGTTCGAAAACGCCATACGTACGACGGGCTTTTTGCTTTGCGCGTAACTGACGGGCATAGTCAGACGCGCGATCGCCGCCACGTCCGCCTGTGCGGCCATGTTGGCCGGGGGCGAACCCACGTCGATCAAATGAACATTTCGGGGAAAAACAGCGTTCTCCCTTCAGGAATAATTTCTCACCTTCACGCCGGCATAGTTTACATGCCGGACCAGTATATTTAGCCATATCTTAATTCCCTCACACTTCTTGATTACACACGGCGTTTCTTGGGCGGACGGCATCCGTTATGCGGTACGGGGGTAATATCCGCAATGGAGTGTACCCGCATTCCCAACGCTTGCACTGCACGGATTGCAGATTCACGACCAGGTCCGGGACCCTTGATGAATACATCAACTTCCTGAATCCCCATGGCAGAAGCAGCCTTGATGGCTTGTTCCGCGGCCAGACGGGCGGCGAAAGGAGTGCTCTTGCGGGAACCTTTGAAACCGGCTGATCCTGAGCTTCCCCAACAAACTGTGTTACCCTGCTGATCTGTAATGGTAACAATAGTGTTGTTGAAGGATGCAAAAATGTGAACCTGCCCCGAAGACAGTGTGCGTTTAATCTTTCGCGCACCGGTGGATCGTCTTGTAGAGCGTACGTTTTGTGCCATAAATCCTCACTATAGTTTCTATTTACAAAGTGCCTGCTGATTCCCGTCTCCAGGCAGCCGTCGGGAGGAGGGTACCCGTACCGGAGAAGTGGAATCGAAGCCGGTTTATTTCTTCCCGGCTCCGCGGCGGCGACCACGACCTGCAACGGTTTTCTTGGGACCTTTGCATGTGCGGGCATTCGTGCGAGTCCGTTGTCCGCGGCTGGGCAGATTGCGACGGTGGCGCATGCCACGGTAGCAGCCGATTTCAACCAACCGCTTGATATTCATGGTCACTTCGCGGCGAAGGTCGCCTTCAACTTTGTAAGTTTTCGCAATAAAATCACGCAGCAAAGCAGCATCTGCTTCGGTCAGATCTTTTACACGGGTATCAGGATTCACACCCGTTGCGGAAATAATTTCTTTCGCCCGGGTTGGACCGATCCCAAATATGTATGTGAGACCGATTTCGACACGCTTATTGCGCGGGAGATCAACACCTTCAATTCTTGCCATATCTTATTATCCCTGTCGCTGTTTGTGTTTTGGATTTTCGCAAATCACATAAAGTCTGCGATCGCGTTTAACGATTTTGCATTTTGCGCAGCGTTTCTTGATTGATGGTGAAACTTTCATTACCTTCACTCCTTCATACTTCTTGGGGTTGGTTACAACCCGCAAAACATGGATTATACCTTTTGATATTGATTCCGTCTAGATTACGGTCAATATTTGCGGTCCTTCTTCGGTGATGGCTACAGTATGCTCAAAATGAGCGGTTAATTCACCATCTTTGGAAGCCACTGTCCATTGATCCTGCAGCACCCTGGTTTCATATTTACCCAACATAACCATCGGTTCCAGAGCAATGGTCATACCTACTCGTAATTCCATTCCTCGACCAGGTATTCCATAGTTCGGCACAGCCGGACCTTCGTGCATATTCCTGCCCACGCCATGACCAGTGTATTCTCTGACTACATTCATATGATGGCTTTCGACGAATTTCTGTATCGCCGCTCCGATATCACCCAGGTGATTACCTGCCCGCATCTGATCTATACCGACATAAAGTGCTTTCTCGGTAACATCCAGTAGATTGCGAGCCCGGGTGGAGATTTCTCCAACACCCAGGGTAATAGCTGAATCGCCAACAAATCCTTCATACACGGTACCGCAATCCATGGTGATGATGTCCCCTTCTTTCAGCTTCCGTGTTCCGGGGATTCCATGGACCAATTCCTGATTGACACTGGCACAGATACTGGCAGGATACGGATAGGGACCGGGATAGTTTTTGAAAGGAGAGTACACGCCATATTTTTTCAACACTTCTTCTGCCGCGGCATTCAGATCAGCTGTGGTTACACCCGGTCTGACGATGCTTGCCGCAGCCTGTAAAGCTTCTGCATTGATACGACCCGCTTCTCGCATGATCGCAATCTCTGCTTTGCTTTTAATGTTGATTTGGCGTTCCCAAGACATTCAGTTATCCTTAAGTTCCTTATTACAGTGCAGCCAGAAGCTGCTTTGTAACCTGATCTATATCTAAAGTGCCATCCACTTCATGAATTAATCCTTGTTTGCTGTAGTATTCAATCAGCGGAGCGGTCTGTTTTTGATATACTTCGATCCTCTTCTGAACGGTTTCAGCTTTATCATCTTCACGTTGGTAGAGTTCTGAGCCATCGATGTCACATACATCTGCCTGTTTGGGCGGATTGTATTTTTGATGATAAACATGCCCCTGGGCTCTGCAGGATAGCCTGCCAGTGAGCCGTTCGAGGAGTACATGTGGCGGGACAGTAATCAGTGGAACAGATTTTACCTCTCCACCAATCTCCTTGAGCATGACCGATAGGGCTTCTGCCTGAGCGGGAGTGCGAGGGAAGCCATCTAAAATGGCACCTTCCACACAATCTGGACGCTTAAGACGGTCGCGTACCATATCGATTGTCAAGCTGTCGGGTACCAATTCTCCCCGGTTCATGTACTCCTGTGCCTTCTTGCCCAATTCAGTCTGCCGGGAAAGATTCTCACGGAACAAATCTCCTGAAGAGATGTGCGCCAATTTCAGCGTTTCAGCTGCAACCTTAGCCTGAGTACCTTTTCCTGCGCCTGGTGGGCCGAGAAGAACGTAGTATCTCGCCATGATTAGCCCTTGATCAATGAATCTTCATAACCATGCAGTTTTAGCTCAGTATCAATGATATTGACGGTATCGCGGACGACACCTACCACGATGAGCAAACCTGCTGAAGAGATGAGGAACAACCCGGCAGAACTGCCAATTTGAGGCATCAAAGTTCCAACTACATAAGGCAGCACCGCAACCAGACCCAGGAAGAGCGCGCCTGGAAGGGTGATTCTACGCTGAACACGGGTGAGGTATTTCTGCGTGGGTGCACCACGAACCACACCTGGGATCTGCGCGCCTTGTTTTTTCAGATTTTCACCATAATTCTGCTGCGTAAAGAGTACATCTGTGTAGAAGAAAGTGAAAATGACTACCATAAAGAAGTACAACAAAGAGTACCAGGGGCTTTGTCCGCCAAAGACGTTGCTGATTCCAGTTGCCAGGTTGGCTACCCATTCGGTCTGGGATGACCGGAAGTAACTTGCAACGATGGCCGGGAAGGTTAACAATGATTGGGCGAAGATCAATGGGATCATACCTGCCATATTCACCATCAGGGGCAGATTGCTCCGAACGGGCATGGACATTTGATTACCAACCCGTCGACCGGGGAACATAACCGGCACATTTCGCCGTCCCTGCTGAACATAGACGATAGCAAAGACAGTAAGACCCAATATGAGCAGAACAATGAAAATCAGCCACCAGTACTGTTGATCACTCAAGAGTGAAATCAGCTGACTTGGTATTTGAGCAACGATACCTGCGAAGATGATTAATGAAAGTCCCTGATTGCGGATACCAAACTCAGATATCAATGTACCCAGCCAGATACCAAGCATGGTTCCACCCACCATACTGATGATGGTGGCAAGAGTCGGCAGTAACGCTTCGCCGGTAAATCCATATACTTTCAAGATGGATTGCCCACCTGCAAAAGTACTGAAGATGTTAATTTGTCCTATGGCAGAGAGCAAAGCCATGGGTATGGTGCCGATGATTGTCCATTTATCCATCCACCGCTGAGATTCACGCGGGTTTTCTCTCATCTTGCGTTCTAACGCAGGAATGATGGGGACGAGTAGCTGCAGAATAATCTGAGCTGTGATGTATGGATATACACCCATCGCCAGGATGGAGAAATTGGAAACGGTACCACCAGAGAGCAGATCCAGTAAATTGAAGAGGTTCTGCCCAGCTCCCCCGCCGGTAGCTATTTGCTCTAACACGGCGCGGTCAATACCCGGAACCGGAATATTGGCTGCAAGACGGTAAAGCACCAGCAGCATGAATGTAATCAGCAATTTCTGTCTGATGTCTTCACTTTTCCATAAATAGCGCCATGGAGACCGCTTCATGATGTTTTCTCCCTTTCGGTTAGCAGTATCAGATGGTCTCTACCGATCCGCCAGCTTTTTCAATTTTCGCTTTGGCAGATTTGGTAACGCGATGCGCGCGTACTTTAAGGGCAACCGAAATTTCACCTTCTCCCAGGATGACCACAGGCAGGGCAGCTTTTCTAATGATGGCTGCTTCGGCAAGAGTCTCTGGAGTGATTTCGGCACCAGCTTCGAAGGCGCTCAGTTGATAGAGATTTACTTCCTGATATTCCACGCGATTGATGGGGGTAAAACCTTCACCTCGCATGAAAGGTAAGCGGCGATAAAAGGGCAGGTTACCACCCTGATGGTACAAACGTGGACCTTCACCAGTACGGGAAGCCTGTCCCTTGGTACCGCGACCGGCAGTTTTACCCTGTCCGGCAGAAATACCATGACCGACACGCTTACGGTCCTTTTTTGATCCAGGATTTGGCATTAAATCATTCAGTTTCATTGCTGTACCTACTCTTCGATCACTACGAGATGATTCACTTTGGCAAGCATTCCACGCAGGGTCGGGGTATCAGGATGCTCCACAGTCTGGTGAAGGCGTTTAATACCCAAAGCCCGGATTGTGCCTTTATGAACTTCCGAGTATCCGATGGCGCTTTTCACCTGGGTGATGCGCAGCATCTTAACCTGGGGTTTTTCTTTCTTAGCCATTCTTCCTCCTCTCCCAGAATGGAACAAGATCGGCGGCTTCTTTTCCGCGATATGCTGCTTCCATCTGAGGAGATTTCAGGCCTTCCAATGCGCTTAATGTCGCTTTGACGACATTTAGCACGTTGGCGCTGCCGAGGGATTTTGTGAGAATATCATGCACACCGGCAACTTCCAACACCGCGCGAACGCCGCCACCCGCGATAACACCGGTACCGCGAGATGCTGGTTTCAGAAGAACCCTGGCGCCTGCCACTTTTCCGATTACTTCATGCGGGATGGTTGTGCCAGAGAGATACACTGGATGCATATTTTTATGTGCCCGTTCAGTTGCCTTTCGCATGGCGTCAGGAACAGCGTTCGCTTTTCCAATTCCCATACCGATCTTACCGTTGTTATCACCGGCAACAATGGTTACGCGGAATTGAAAGCGGCGACCACCTTTAACCACTTTGGCTACACGGGCAATTTCGATGACACGCTCATCGTAAGCGGATTCTGTTGCTTGATAATCAGTCGTATCCATATCCGTTCCTTCCGAGTGCTCCTGTGGTTAGAATTCCAGTCCGCCTTTGCGGGCGCCATCTGCCAGAGCTTTCACTCGACCGATGTAGCGGAAACCACCACGGTCGAAGACAACTGCAGTAATTCCTTTGGCTTTTGCCCGCTCAGCGAGGGCTTCACCCACCTTGGCAGCCTGTTCGGATTTTTTCAAACCCGTTAGCTTTGCGCGTAATTCCTTATCGACGCTTGAGGCAGATACCAATGTAACGCCGGCTTCGTCATCGATTACCTGGGCATAAATTTCTGCCAGGGAGCGGAATACGCTAACGCGTGGGCGGTCAGCGGTGCCATTAACCTTTTTTCGCACTCTCTCGTGCCGGTGAATACGTGCTTCAGATCTTGATTTGTTAGCCATAACTTCACCTTACTTCTTTGCTTTACCAGATTTACCAGCCTTGCGGCGGATTTTTTCACCAGCGTAGCGAATACCTTTCCCATGATACGGCTCTGGGGGGCGTATTTTGCGAATGTTCGCCGCTATCTGTCCAAGCTGTTCTTTGTCGCTTCCCAGAATTTTGATCTGGCGGGTCTTGGTATCCACTTCAAAAGATATTCCCTCGGGTGGTTCAACAACAACCGGATGAGAGTATCCAACATGAAGAACCAGGTTTTTACCATCCATTTCAGAACGGTACCCCACGCCTTCAACTTCCAGAATGCGTTCGAAACCAGTGCTGACACCCACCACCATGTTGTTTACCAACGCGCGAGTGGTGCCGTGCAATGCTTTATGTTCGCGAGATTCTGTTTCCCGCTTGATGATGATCTGACCTTCTTCCTGTGAGATCATCATGCCAGGTGAAAAAATCCTGCTCATTTCACCTTTCGGTCCCTTTACGGAAAGGCTGGATCCCTGGATCTCTACCTTTACAGTGGAGGGAACCGGTACAGGCATACGTCCTATTCTTGACACAGTAATTTCCTCCTATCCAGTCGGATTACCAGACCTTGCACAGGATCTCGCCACCGACGCCTAATTGGCGGGCGCGACTGCCGGTCATCACACCTTTGGGGGTGGAAATGATGGCAATACCGATGCCAGAAAGCACCCAGGGTATTTCCTGTTTCCGGGTGTAAACCCGGCGTCCGGGGCGGCTGACGCGCTCGAGACCGGTAATAACCGGACGGCGTTCGCGACGCTCACCAACATACTTGAGGTGGACACGCAGTACTTTTTGTACCGGGTTCTCACCATCGACAACTTCAAAGCTTTCTATATAACCCTCTTCCTTCAATATTCGGGCAATTTCGCCCTTCAATCGGGAAGTTGGCATCGCCACGACGGATTGCCCAATCAGCACGCCGTTTCGGATGCGGGTCAACATATCAGCAATTGGATCTGAAACGCTCATTTATGACCTCCGTCCAGGCTACCAGGATGACTTTGTCACCCCGGGGATTTTTCCCTGCAGGGCAATTTCACGGAAACAAATGCGGCATAAGCCAAAGCGGCGGATAAAACCATGGGGGCGTCCGCATACTCTACAGCGGTTTCGCACCATATTAGGAAATTTTCGTCGCATTTCACGATATTTCATGCATGTCTTAGCCATATTACGATCCCTTCTTGAATGGCATGCCCATCATTTGCAGCAGAGCTCTCGCCTGATCATCGTTGGGTGCTGAAGTCACAATGGTGACCTCCATCCCGCGAATCTTATCGATCTTGTCGTATTCGATCTCAGGAAAGATCAGCTGCTCGCGTATGCCAAGGGTATAGTTACCGCGCCCGTCGAAGGCATCGGGTGAAATACCACGAAAATCACGCACACGCGGTAAAACAATATTCATCAACCGGTCCATGAATGACCACATCTTCTCGCCCCGCAGCGTTACTTTTACGCCAATCAAACGATCTTCGCGGAGTTTGAAATTTGCGATGCTCTTGCGGGCTTTTGTCACAACGGGCTTTTGACCGGTGATCAGAGTGATATCATTGACTGCTGCATCCAAGGTTTTTGGATTATCCAATGCTTCACCCATCCCAATGTTGATTACAACTTTCTTGATCTGTGGAATTTGCATCACATTTACAAGATTGAGTTCTTTCATCAACGCTGGTGAGATCTCTTTTTGGTATCTTTCTTTCAGTCTATTCATCTTGTCGCTCCCAAGCGTCCTATTCGTCAATCAGCTCTTTGCACTTTTTGCAGATGCGCCTGGTTTTATCCTCTTCGCGCTGAAGCGCGACGCGGGTCGGCTTGTTGCATTTCGGGCAAACCAGCATCACATTCGAAATAGATACCGGAGCTTCGAAGCGCAATTTTCCGGGATTGACCGTGCGACCCTGTGATTGCATCTGACGTTTGTGCTTGGTGCGCAAGTTTATGCCCTGAACAACCACCCGGCTGTCTTCGGGATTGACGCGAATAACATCACCGCGTTTACCTTTATCTTCCAGCCGGCCGCTGATTACTTCAACCGTGTCACCTTTATGAATTTTTACTCTCATTCTCTTGCTCCTGATCTCCTAACCTCAAATCACTTCTGGGGCAAGGGAGACAATTTTCATAAACCCTTTTTCGCGAAGTTCGCGGGCAACGGGTCCAAAAATACGAGTACCCTTGGGGTTCTGCCCATCGTTATCGAGAATAACAGCGGCATTGTCATCAAAGCGGATGGATGAACCATCTTCCCGGCGCCATTCTTTCGCGCAGCGTACAATGACTGCTTTGACAATATCACTCTTCTTAACAGAGCCCTGGGGAGCCGCAGATTTCACGGTGGCCACAACAACATCACCGACGAAACCGTAATGACGTGTGGATCCGCCCATAATATGGATGACCAGCAACTCGCGGGCGCCAGTATTATCGGCAACTTTTAAACGAGATTCCTGCTGTATCATGGCTACTCTCCCAAACCGGCATCTTCTGTGCGGCGTTCGCTTACAACGATGGCTTCAACAACCCAACGTTTATCAGCGGAAAGCGGTTTGCTTTCAACAATTTGAACCTTGTCGCCCACATTGCAGCCCAGCTCGTCGTGTGCTTTGACACGGCTGCTGAGGTGCACAACTTTTTTGTAGACAGGGTGCCGGTAAGCCCGTGAAATTTCTACCACCACTGTCTTAGTCATTTTGTTGCTCTTCACAACACCTATGATTCGACGACGATTGTTCATGCTACACCTTCCTTGCCGGCCGCGGTTTCACGTTCTTTGAGGATAGTCTCGTAGCGAGCTATCGTGCGGCGTGTAATTTTCAGACGGCTCGTATCCGTCAATTGTCCGGTGACTGCCTGGAATCTGAGATTCATCAGCTCGTTACGTGCATCGGACAGTTTTGTGAATAGTTCTTCACTGGACAGCAGTCGAATTTCTGAAAGTTTCATTGCTGTTCCCCTCCAAGCTCACGTTTGGATACAACCTTCGTTTTGATCGAGAACTTGTAGGTTGCTTGTTTGAGTGCATGAATGGCAACATCATCTGGCAAACCGCTGATTTCGAACATAATACGACCAGGTTTGACAACCGACACCCAATACTCCACTCCACCTTTACCTTTACCCATACGGGTCTCAGGTGGTTTCTGTGTGTAGGGTTTGTCCGGAAAAATCCGGATCCATACTTTTCCACGGCGCTTCATAGAGTGGACGATGGTGCGGCGGGCGGCTTCAATTTGGCGGGCAGTTACCCAACCAGGTTCCAGGGCTTGCAAACCCCAGTCACCAAAGCTCACCTCTGCGCCACGCAGAGCCTTACCGGTCATGCGTCCACGCTGCTGTTTGCGCCATTTAACACGTTTTGGCATTAACATAATCGTTACCTCACCAATTTTTTCTGGATAGTATCCAGGTACTGGTTATTCACTAACGTAGACGCCTTCAGTGGCTTCTGCTTTTTCTTCAACCACTGGCATGCCTTCGCCTTTATAAATCCACACTTTGACGCCAATGCGTCCATAAGTGGTCAGCGCTTCTGCGCGGGCAAAGTCTATGTTCGCCCGCAGCGTTTGCAGCGGAACACGACCTTCACGCAGCCAGACCGAGCGAGCCATTTCTGCACCGCTCAAACGACCGGCTACTTCTACCTTGATTCCCAACGCACCCTGGCGCATAGCCTGCTGGAGTGCGCGTTTCATTGCGCGGCGATAAGAAACACGGCGTTCCATCTGCCCTGCTATATTCGCTGCGACAAGGTAGGCATCAGTATCGGGATTCTTGATCTCTTTGATCTCAAGATCGATCTTTTTCCCGGTCAATGCTTCCAGTGCCTGGCGCATTTTCTTAACACTTTCGCCTTTGCGGCCAATTAAGATGCCGGGTTTGGCTGTGTGTACAGAAACTTTTACTTTGCCTGGGTAACGTTCGACTTCAATCAATGAAACACCAGCTTTTTCAGCTTCAGATCTCACCACCTTGCGGATTTCGAAATCCTGGTGTAACTGATCAGCATATTCTTTACCTTCGGCGTACCATCTACCTTGCCAAGGCTGGTTGATGTTCAGACGGAACCCAATCGGATGTACTTTTCGACCCATATTTACTCCTGTTGTTTAAACTTTCTGCTACAGGTACCCGCGTTATGCTTTTTCCCGCAAAACAACGGTGATATGCGAGTTGCGGCGAAGGAGAGGTTTGAAACGTCCCCGGGCGCCGAATCTTCGCCATTTGCGGGTAGGGGCTTCGTCTGCATAAATCCGATAGACAACCAGGTCATCTCGGCTTACTCCGAAGTTCTCTTCTGCATTGGCGACGGCAGAGTTCAACACTTTTCCAACATGGCGCGCTGCAACATTTGGCATGAATTTCAAAATATTGAGCGCTTCCACGGCTTTTTTACCTCGAACCAGATCTACAACCAGACGTACTTTCTGGGCAGACATGGATGCGAAGCGTAATTGAGCTTTAATATCCTGAGCCATGGCTTACTTTCCCTTCCCGGATGATTTGTCTGACATGTGACCACGGAAGTGGCGTGTCGGAGCGAATTCACCCAGACGGTGTCCTACCATGTTCTCGGTGATGTAGATGGGTACATGACGGCGTCCATCATGGACGGCAATTGTGTGCCCAACCATCTGAGGGAAAATGGTGCTGGCGCGAGACCAGGTGCGTACCACTTTCTTCTCATTACGAGTGTTCATGGCTTCTACTTTTTTCAGCAATTTGGGTTCAATGAATGGACCCTTTTTAAGTGATCGTGACATATGTTCGACCCTCTATCCTGTCAAAATTCCAGCGCCTTACCGGCTGCTCTTGCTGCGGCGGCGGACGATATACTGATCCGTCTGCTTGTTACGGCGAGTGCGATAACCACGAGTCGGGCGTCCCCAGGGGGATTTAGGACCCGGCATACCCGCCGGTTGACGACCTTCACCACCGCCATGCGGATGGTCGCGCGGGGACATGGCAGTACCGCGAACGGTCGGGCGAATACCCAGATGGCGCTTTCGGCCTGCTTTTCCCAGCTTTACATTACCGTGATCAAGGTTACCTACCTGCCCAATGGTTGCATAGCAGGTTTGGCGAACCAGGCGAACTTCACCAGATGGCATACGGATTTGGGCGTAGTCACCCTCTTTAGCGAGTAACTGAGCTGCACCACCGGCAGATCGGACGAGCTGACCGCCTTTGCCTTCTTTGAGTTCGATATTGTGTACTGTTGTACCTACCGGGATATTCGAGATGGGCATGCAATTGCCAATGCGAATTTCGGCTGTTGGACCAGATACGATGGTATCGCCAACTTTTAATCCAATAGGGGCAACAATATAGCGTTTTTCTCCATCCACATAATTCAAAAGCGCGAGTCGGGCTGTACGATTCGGATCGTACTCAATCGCTGCTACTTTTGCCGGGATGTTCAACTTATCGCGTTTGAAATCTACCACGCGAATGTATTGACGATTACCGCCGCCTTGATGACGTACTGTAATCCGCCCGTAAGAGTTACGACCACCTGTTGCTTTACGTAATACGATCAGAGAGCGTTCAGGGGTGGTTTTGGTAATCTCTTCGAACGTGTGTCCGGTCATGCCACGCATACCGGGCGTGATGGGTTTATAGACTTTGACTGCCATTACTCTACCCCTTCAAAGATCGGAATGCGGTTTTCAGGCGCCAGGGTAACGATTGCCTTCTTAATTCCAGCTTCTCGCAGCATTAATCTGCGGCTTTTGGCACGACGGGTTCGTTTTCCGGGCGTGTTGACAATGTTTACACGCAGTACGGTAACTTTGAAAATGGTTTCTACGGCATCTTTTACCTGAGTACGGGTAGCGGAGCCATCCACTTCAAAAACATACTGATGTAATTTGGTTACCTGGTAATTGGTTTTTTCAGTTACCAGCGGCTTTCTCAAAATATCATATACTGTAGTCATTCTCTCGTCTCCTGCGACTAGCCCAGATTGGCTGCGATCACATCCAGCGATTGAACAGGTAGGATGACTTTATCAAAGGTCATGAGATCTCGGATATTCAGATATCCAGCCATCAGTGTCTTCGCATCGGGTATGTTGTTGGTTGAGCGGATGACCATCTCAAATTCCTGATTCTTTTCTGGAACCAGGATTAACGCGCTGCTTTCACCTACCAGGCGATTTAATGCCTGAGCCATCAGGCGAGTCTTAGGTTCTGCAAGAACCATATTCTCAACCACTACAATACCTTCTTCACTGGCTTTTGCTGATAAAGCTGAGCGCAATGCAGCACGGCGCATTTGGCGGGGCATCGCCTGGAAATATTTACGCGGATGTGGGGTGTGAACACCACCACCGCCTTTCCAATGTGGAGCGCGAGTGGAACCCTGTCGGGCGCGTCCGGTGCCCTTTTGACGCCATGGCTTACGACCACCACCGGCTACATCACTGCGGCCTTTAGTGTTATGCGTTCCAAGACGGGCGTTTGCCATTTGGCGAACAAATGCCTGGTGCATCAAATCGACATAGATTGGGGCTTCAAAGATTTCCGCTGGCAATTCAATTGTGCGGACTTTTTCGCCTTGCATGTTATATACATCTGCTTTCATCATGATCAAGCTCCCTTACAGAAAACAATCATGGCTTACGCCTATTGTTTTCTGGCCTCCTTTACCATCACGATACCATTACGGCCGCCAGGAATTGACCCTCGGACGCCGATCAGATTTCGCTCTGGGTCAACCAGAACAACCTTCAGGTTCTGTGCGGTAACGCGGTCATCGCCCATATGACCGGGACCACGGGAACCCTTGTAAACACGGCCGGGGGTTGTGCCTGAACCGCGGGAACCTGGTGCGCGGAGTCTGTCAGACTGGCCATGTGTTTTTGGTCCACCTCTAAAATGGTAGCGTTTTACCGCACCGGCAAAACCTTTACCTTTTGATACCCCAACCACATCCACTGCTTCGCCAACGGCAAAGAGGTCAACAGAGACTTTATCGCCTTCTTTGACCTGGGGGTCTTTGGTCTTGAATTCACGCAGAATACGAAGAGGGGGAATATCACTTTTTTTCAAGTGACCCAGTTCCCCACCACTGATCCGTTTGGGTTTGACTTCATCAAAACCCAGTTGGACAGCGGAGTAACCTTCTTTTTCGGGCGTGCATATCTGGGTAACGTAGCAAGGCCCAGCTTCGATGATGGTCACAGGAATTGCCGCGCCATTCTCATCGAAAATCTGGGTCATGCCGATTTTCTTACCAATGAGCCCTTTTAACATCCTGGTATTCTCCTTGTAGAGTAGTGTTAGTTGAGACTGTCAGCCTGGGCTGGGCTGCATCATCTCCCAGTAATTCAGTCAGTCAGCACACCGAGCTTTTATCGGGCACAGTGAAGTCTGCTCTTGAACTACCGCGTGCTCGGATTATTTTTTACCGGCACGAAGATTGATTTTACCACCAAATCAGGGATTTTGTCTATACGAGCAATACCCTGATCGGGTGGATATATCCGTAATAAAAAGTGCTAAATCTTAATTTCGATATCGACACCAGCGGGCAGATTCAGACGCATGAGCATGTCGATGGTTTTTGAATCAGGATCCAATACATCAATCAGCCTGTTGTGCGTGCGGATCTCAAAATGCTCGTGAGAGTCTTTATCGATAAAAGTGGAACGGCGGACTGTAAATTTTTCAATTTTGGTAGGCAGGGGAACGGGTCCCACTACCTGCGCACCGCTGCGTTCAGCCGTGTCAACAATCCGTTTGGCGGACTGATCCAGAACACGGTGGTCGTATGCCTTGAGACGAATACGTATCTTTTGCTTAGCCATCATAATGCACCTAGTCCAGAATCTTGGTGATCACACCGGCGCCAACCGTCAGACCACCTTCACGATAGCAAACTTAGAACCCTGTTCCAACGCAACCGGAATGATCAGTTCCACTT
>CAZRKL010000031.1:0-20366 GCA_964600595.1 uncultured Leptolinea sp. | reverse complement strand
AGAATGGGATGAAATGGAGGGTGAGGAAGACGAAGATGAAGACCTGTGGATGGATGATGATGATGAGTATTAGACATTAGTACGAATTCCACCGGGTTGGTTGACCTGCAGCCAGCCCGGTTTTTCTATTAATTTATTACATAATTAATAGTCAAACCAAAAACTTGTTGACAATTGAAAAAATTCCTGTATATAATAATTTTCGTATGTGGTTCTTGTTTGAGGATTAAGCAATTCGAAACCGATCTGAACATCAATAAGATGTTTAGGTCGTGTTTTGTTACAAGTGCTCACTAACAACAAGACCATGGCAGCAGATTTTTCAATAACTAAGGAGTGAGGAATGAGCGAAAGAGTAAGTGGTGTTGTCAAGTGGTTTAATACCACCAAAGGCTACGGCTTTATTCAGAGAGATGGTGAACCAGATGTTTTCGTTCACTACTCATCCATCACCGGTGATGGATTCAAGAATCTGGAGCAAGGTCAGGCAGTCGAATTTCAAGTGGAAAATGGTCCGAAAGGATTGCAGGCATCAAACGTAATCATCGTTAATTAGAAAATAACTACATTCTGGTGGGAAGGAACCTGCAACCAACCTGCCGATAAAATATAAAGGAGATTGTTGACCCTCAACAATCTCATTTATTGTTTTTTTGTGCGAAATTAGTTTCTACTGATGGTTGGTGGATTGATCAGCGATAGCCAATGCCCTACTACTAAAAAGATTGCCACACCAATGAGAGCAAAACCCATCCTGAGGGCTCCAATTCTCCAGAAATCCCATCCCACCCACAGGGAAAAACCATGCCCTGCCCAAAATCCAATGCCGCTTAAGAATAAGTATAGGATCAGACGCCATACTCCGCCGTCTTTCCACAAATGAAACGCGGCGCCCAGCATGGTTGAGATGAGGAGTCCGAAAAGTACTGCTGGTAGTGTCATATTTTATAGGATAAATTATACAATAATCCCCCCACCCAAACAAACATCTTCGTGAAATAATGCCGCCACCTGTCCTTTGGCAACATCCATAACAGGTTCTTTGAATTCGATGATGACTTCTTCATCGAATCGCTTAATCAATGCTGGATGGGGTTTTGAGTTGTACCTTACCTGCACATCTGCAGAGAACTTACTTTTTTCAAAAGAGATCAACCAATTGAAGTCTTTAACCCGGATGGTTGTTAGTCCGGTTTCTTTTTGATTCCCTACAATCACCCGGTTTTGCTCAACATCTTTCTGGATGACATATAAGGGTTCCTTATAAGCTATACGCAACCCCTTACGTTGACCGGGTGTATAAGAAGCCAAACCCTGGTGGTAACCGAGAAGATTTCCTTCTTTGTCTACAATTTCTCCCGGTTTTAGACTATCCGGTGCGTACTTTTTTAGAAATTCTCGATAATCCATATCCCCGAGGAAGCATAGATCCTGGCTGTCTGGTCTGCTGGCTGATGGCAGGTTTAACCTTCTGCAATATTCCCTGACCTCATCTTTAATAAATCTACCAGCAGGCAGAATAGTCCGTGATAGATATGAAAGTGGCAGTCGGGATAATACATAAGATTGATCCTTTTTCCTGTCTATTCCCTTTAGTAGCCTGGGTGTATTATCTGTACGGTCTATCTGAGCGTAATGCCCGGTAGCAATATCTTCAGCGCCAAACTTATCTGCCTGTTCAATGAGAAGTTTCCATCGGATCTCAGTATTGCAGACCAGGCATGGATTGGGTGTTACACCATCTTTATAACCCTGGATAAAATACTCAACAACCTTTTCTCTGAAGGCGGTTTTTGCATCGATGGCATAAAATGGGATATCCAGCATCGCTGCGACGCGGCGCGCTGTCATCATCGCATCTGGTGAACAGCAGCGGTTTAATTCATCCTGCCCGGCTTCTGCCCATAAGCGGAGCATGATGCCAATAACCTGGTACCCCTGTTCCTTCAGATACGCCGCAGTAAATGAACTATCTACTCCTCCGCTTAATCCAACAATGACGGTTTTCATCACTTATGCCTGCTTCTTTGCCGAGTTGACACATTTCGCGAGTGTTAAACAAAAATCAGACACTATATCATTGGTTGTGCTTCTTCCAAGCGTCACCCGTAGTGATGATTTCGCAATATCCGGTGTAAAACCCATGGCAGTCAATACTTCTGAAGGCTCGGGGTTTCCAGTTTTACAGGCGGATCCTGATGAGCATGCAAATCCTGCATGATCGAGTAGCATCACCAATTGATTCCCATCTACATCCGGGAATACAAAGCTTGCATGGTGCGGAAGTCTCTGATCTGGATCTCCAGTTAATTTGGCATCAGGTACCAACTCTGAAACCATTTCAACCAATTGGTTTCGTAATCCGATCAATCGGGAATTCTCAAATTCCCGTTGCTCAATTGAGAGTTTTAGTGCGGCAGCCATCCCAACAATTAATGGTACGTTGGATGTGCCGGCACGCAATCCCCGCTCATGTGAGCCACCAGTTTGAATTCCCTGAATTGGAGTACCTTTGCGGACGAATAATGCCCCAACTCCTTTTGGACCATAGAATTTGTGCGCTCCGATGGATAACAAATCAACAGGCATCCTGGATAAATCAATATCCAAATATCCCGCAGCTTGAACAGCATCTGTATGAAGATAAATTCCCTTTTCTTTACATTTTTCTGCAATATTTTGGATGGGATTGATTGTACCCACTTCATTATTGGCGTAGATAATGCTTGCCATAATTGAATTTTCCCCAATTTCTGAACTTACTCCTTGAGATGAAACCAAGCCAAATTCATCTACTGGGATCAGACTGCATGAAAAGTGGAAGTTATCTTCAAGATCCTTCACGGTTTTTATCACTGCCGGATGCTCAACAGGAGATGTGATCAGGTGGCTTTTGCCTGTCGATTGTCTGGCAGAAAATGCAACACCTCGAATCGCCAGATTATTGCTTTCGGTTCCCCCCGATGTGAAAACTATTTCTTGTGGAGAACAGTGCAAGCATTCAGCAAGGATTTCACGGGCTTCTTCAACGCCTGCCTCCGCTTTCTGACCCGGTCTGTGAACGGATGAAGGATTTGCATATAGGTCCGTAAAGTATGGAAGCATCGCCTCTACTACTTGTGGAGCGACTGGGGTTGAAGCAGAGTGATCTAGGTATATCATCGTTTAATCCTGATTAACAACGTTTTTGTTACAAATCACAATATGCAATTATAACCATTGATATAATGGATATATCCAAAGTATATAAGGGAGCCATTATGTCAGATATTAAATTTGGAACTGATGGATGGAGAGGTCAGATTGCTGATGACTATACATTTGCCAATGTCCGCCGATGTACGCAGGGCTTTGTCGAATACCTGAACTCAAAAGGTAAACAAGGAGACTGGATTGTTGTTGGTTATGATAAACGTTTCCACTCAGAAAATTTTGCAATGGCCGCTGCGTGCGTTCTGGCAGGAAACGGTTACCGCGTTCATCTCACAGACACAGCAACGCCGACACCCGTAATTGCCTATTCGGTTGTGAACCTCAAAGCATCTGGCGCAATTAATATAACTGCGTCACATAATCCTCCAACAGATAATGGTTTTAAAGTACGTAACGAGTTTGGTGGTGCAATTGATCCTGAGGGATTAGTTTACATTGAAGATAACATCCCGGCTGATATTACTGGTGTGAAAACTGCAAATCAGGATGAAGCGCTAAAAGCTGGAAAGATTGTGTTTTTTGATCCAAAACCTGCTTACATTGCCCACATACAGCATCTGGTAGATATAAAGAAAATCAAAGATGCGGGATTGAAAGTGATCATTGATACCATGTGGGGAAATGGGATTGGCTGGTATTCCGAAATATTACAGGGTGGAAAGACTCAGGTTGTAGAAATTCATGCGTCCCGAAATCCAATCTTTCCTGAAATGAAACGCCCTGAACCCATCCCCCCCAACATTAATGTGGGTTTGCAGACTGTTATTGATCAGAAAGGTGATGTACTTCTGATTACGGATGGTGATGCAGACAGAGTTGGTTTTGGAGATGAAAACGGTGTATTTATCAATCAATTACAGGCGTATGGTCTGCTGGCGTATTACCTGCTTGAAATCCGTAAACAGCGCGGTCCTATCGTGAAAACGCTCTCCACGACCAGTATGCTCGAAAAATTGGGCAAGATTTATGGCGTGGATGTGGTTGAAACTGGTGTGGGTTTTAAATATGTTGCACCTAAGATGCTTGAATTGGATGCGATGATTGGCGGAGAAGAATCCGGAGGATACGCTTTCAAAGGGAATGTACCTGAGCGGGATGGAATCTTGGCCGGCTTATTCTTCCTGGATTTTATGGTTACCACCGGTAAAACACCTTCCATGTTGCTGCAAGACCTGTTTTCAAAGGTGGGAGCGCATTATTATGACCGGATTGACACCAGTTTCAAGGGGGATAGATCTGCCCGCGAAGAAGCAATAATTAAAGCCAATCCGGCAACAATCGGAGGGTTGAAAGTAACCGGGTTAAATACAACCGATGGTTATAAATTCAACCTTGAAGATGGCGGCTGGCTGCTCATTCGATTCAGTGGAACAGAACCGATAATCCGTGTATATTGCGAAACAACTCAAAAAGACAAGGTTCAAGCGATTTTAAAGGACGGATTAAAAGTCGCAGGTATTGAATAAGAATATGCAATTGATTGATACGCACTGTCATCTCGATCTGCAGCACTTCGATCAGGATCGGGATGAGGTGATTGCCAGAGCAGTAGAATCCGGGGTTGATTACGTTATCAACCCCGGTATTGATGTTTCCTCGAGTAGAAATGTGCTTAGGTTATGTGAAAAATACCCGCAAATTCTTCCGGCAGTTGGAATCCATCCGAATGATGTAACTGTAGACTACGATATACAAATTGGAGAGCTGCGTGCCCTGCTGCAGAACGAGCGGATAGTGGCCATTGGTGAAATTGGATTGGATGATTATCACAAATTGGTCTCCATTGACCTTCAAATCAGGGTGTTCAAGATACAACTTGAACTGGCAGCTGAGCGAAATTTGCCGGTAATTATCCACTCAAGGGAAACTCTGCCAATAATTACTCCATTACTCGTAGACTGGGCTGAATCGCGCAAAGTATCTGGTCAGAAAGGTCCCTATGGAGTAATGCATTCTTTTGAGGGAGATTTTCAGCAAGCAGAGAAGTTCTATCAAATGGGTTTTATGATCAGTATTGCAGGACCTGTAACTTATAAGAATGCTTCCATCAAGCACGATTTGGCAAAGAACCTTCCTTTGGATGGATTACTCCTCGAGACAGACGCACCTTACCTGACACCCGTTCCATTTCGGGGATCACGAAATGAGCCAGCTTATCTTCCCCAAATTGCACGGAGAACAGCTATAATCAGGGTATGTGATGAAGCGGATATAGCTTTAGCTACAACCCGTAATGCATCCACTTTATTTCATCTCGGAGTAACACATTGATTCAATCTTCGTATTACACTCCTGTACAAACAGAATTATCCGAAGTGGATAATTTAATGCGAATGCAAGCTGATGATTACCATCCTGACCTTCAGAAGGCTTTGGATATCATACTTTCTTCGGGTGGTAAACGTATAAGGGCAGCAATTACCCTGCTTACCGGAAAAATGCTGGGTGCAGATAGATCTCTAAACATTACCCTCGCCGCGGCTATTGAATTATTACATACCGCAACCCTTGTTCACGATGACCTGATAGATGGCGCATTGCTCCGTAGAGGCACTCCAACACTAAATTCGCAGTGGTCACCCGGTGCCACTGTTTTAACAGGGGATTTTCTCTTTGCGCGGGCAGCAAAACTTGCTGCCGACACCAAGAATACAGAAGTAATCAGGATATTTTCAGAGACATTGGGGATAATTGTGAACGGAGAATTGGCGCAGCTATTTTCGCGCAGATTTTTAGCAGACCGTTCTATCTATCAGGATCGTATCTATGCGAAAACTGCTTCATTGTTTGAAACCTGTGGTAGAACAGCCGCAATTCTGAGTGCTGCAGATCAAGATAAAGTTGATTGCATGGCGAAATTTGGTAAATCAATCGGGATTTCTTTCCAGATCATTGACGATATTCTGGATTTTAAAGGGGAACAAGCGACCCTCGGTAAACCCGTGGGAAGCGATTTGCGCCAGGGATTGATCACATTACCCGCTTTATACTACCTTCAGGATCATCCACGCGATCCAAACGTGGCTGCTCTTATGAGCGAAAAATGCCTTGAAGATGAAAAACAAACGAAAGAATTGATTTCAGCAATCATTAATAGCGACAGTATATCAAAATCTTATGCTGAAGCGGTTCATCATGTAGATGAGGCAGTGCAATTTCTTTCAATGCAGCCGAAAGATGTTTACCGGGATAGCCTTGAAGGTCTGGCTCGTTATATCGTAAACCGAAATATTTAGAATATTGCTGGAGATTAGATCCCCTCTGGCTGATATTATTCATCAGCAGATCAGAGTCGGTGCTCTCAGGATTTGAAAATCTGCTGCTAATTTAGAGAACAATCTCCTTGGGTACCTGGAATTTCTCATTTGCTTTACGAACATCATCTGGAACATCAAAGACCAGGTCGTTCCCTATCATCTGTTTGGCGTAATTTTTTATCGTGCTATCCCAATAATCTTTTGTTACATAATATACCCGAGCGCCACCCAGTTCATGTTGGGTATCTGGCCAGGGGTAACTGGGTTGAGCCATTTCCAAGCCTGCCATACGCCATCCGTTGTAACTCTCAAATGAAGACCACCATTCTTGCGCACCAAGAATTTCAAGAGCGTGGAAAGTCTTGGCGTAATACATAGCCCAACCTATCCGCCCCCGGCGAGAGAATGTCATGGTATGCAGGCTGATAGCAACATCTTCATTCATCATCCTGCCGTTGGCAAATCCGGCTAGCTGACCATTGATTGTTCCAATTATTGTAAATGGATCTTTTATGCGGGAGCGATACTGACCGAGTATCTCTGCGTAAACACGAGCGCCAACAATATCATAAAAATCTTTATCCACTTCCATGACTTTCTTCATGTAATCCAGAAGCGGTTTAACATCAGTATCTTTCATTTCACGTAAATAGAGAATTCGACCATCTTTCAATGTGAGCATTGCTTCAGGCCACGGCTTCAGATCCATTGAAGGCGCTTGCAGCAAAGGCTCTATCTCCACAACATCAAAGGTTAATCGCTTGTCGGATACGCGCTCAGGTGGGTCAAGTCTCATATCGCTTCTCCAAATCGCATCAGCATAAAATAATGACGTCGCAGAACAATTTCTCCGACATCGTGTGTTCATTGTATTAATGAGTTACCGGGCTGTCAAGCAACTTCAGATGGCTGACGAATCCAATATATCATAAAAATATCATTGCAATGTATGACAAATTACAAAAATAAAGTGATATTAGTTCACCATATGTCAGATTGATTTTTATTTTTCCATTTGCTATACTGATTTTTGACCTCAACTTGTCAATCTAGTCATTCGTTACGATCTCAATGTGAGATAACTTTAGAATTCTTAAGGACTGATTATAGAAGTAATGTCTGGTAAAAAACGCAACGGATCCAAGATTTCACATATGCAGTTTCTCGCAAGGTTATTCAAGCCTGTCGATCTATTACGGTTTCGACAGGTTTTTTAACGCATATTATTCAACTGGATCCTGAATAAACGCAGGATCACATTCTCCAGGAGGTTTGCATGGCTGTAATTAAGGCTGAAATTCGTACAGGTGTGTACTACGACTCTGCGTTCCTGATGCAGTTACAGCGGTCTCTCTCTGATTTGCCGGGTGTGGAAGATGCCGGTGTGATTATGGGTACAGACTCTAATAAAGAACTGCTGGCGCATATTGATCTGGTTTCTCCAGAAGTAGAAGCCGCAAAACCCGATGACTTGGTTGCTGTTGTTCGCGCTGATTCTGAAAAGAGCGCTCTGAATGCTCTGGCTCAGGTAGAAGGACTTCTTACAAAAAAGAAGACTGCTACTGAATCTCAGGCATTACCAAAAAGCCTTGAGGCGGCTGCCTCAGCCCTTCCTGAAGCCAGCTGGACCTTGATTTCTGTCGCCGGACGCTATGCAGATCTTGTTGCCCACGATGCCCTGGATCTGGGGAAACATGTATTCCTGTTTAGCGATAATGTCAGCGTGGAAGCTGAAATCGAGCTAAAGAAGAAATCTGCTGAATTGGGTTTGCTTGTCATGGGACCTGACTGCGGAACAGCCATCATTCGGGGCATGGGATTGGGCTTTGCTAACAAAGTCCGCCTTGGTCCGATTGGCGTAGTTGCTGCTGCAGGAACTGGTTTACAACAGGTTTCATCCCGTATCGCGCAGTTGGGTAGCGGTATGACTTATGGGATTGGTACCGGTGGTCGCGACCTCTCAGAAAAAGTAGGCTCTCAGACATTCAGCCAGGGTATCGATATCCTCGATCGTGATGATGAGACCAAGGTCATCTGCCTGGTTTCCAAACCACCCGCCCCCATGGTCGCAGAAAAAGTTCTCAGACAGGCTAAGAAAGCAAAAAAACCTGTGGTTGTATGCTTTATCGGACGAACTCCAGAGAAAGCCCAGGATGGTAATTTGTATTTTGCAGGCAGCCTGGATGGGGCCGCTGAAATGTCAGTTGCCCTGGCAGAAGATCCTTCTGGAAAAAAACTGGCAGAAGTTGTTGGCAGAGCGAAAAAAGCTGATCAAAAGGTCGATACAAGCAAGTTTGCCAAGGGTCAGAAATATCTGCGTGGTTTGTATTCTGGCGGCACTCTGGCGTATGAAGCTCAATACATACTGGAAGATTATCTGTCAAAAGTTTGGGCAAACGCTCCACTCCGCAAGGAAAACAAAATCCCCAACTCACTGGAAAGCCAGGAACATACCATTATTGATCTGGGCGAAGATGAATTCACAGTCGGGCGCTTGCACCCAATGATGGATAATGAACTGCGCATTCGCCGTTTGGAAGAAGAATCCAAAGATCCTTCCGTGGCAGTAATTATGTTGGACGTTGTCATCGGATACGGTTCTCATATCGACCCAGCCGGTGAGCTCGGACCCGCAGTCAAGAAAGCTATAGAAACAGCTCAAAAAGCTGGCCGGAAACTGGAAGTAGTCGCTGTGGTAACCGGTACGGATGATGACCCGCAGAATCTCCGGAACCAGATCGAGAAAATGAAGGCTGGTGGAGCCTGGGTATCAACATCCAATGAAGAAGTTGTTCGTTACGCCGGAGCCATTTTACAGGCATTGAACCCTGATGTTGTTCCTGCATCCAAACAGCCCAAAGAAGCCAAAAGCGCTGCTGCCGGGAATCCTGTTGCGGATTCGAAATTTACCCCCTCAGATCTTGAAATTCTTCGCAAGAAGCTTGAAGCGATCAATGTTGGCTTGGATTCCTTTGCAAAAGACCTTGTTGCGCAAAGTGTACCCACCCTGCAAGTGGATTGGAAACCACCTGCTGGCGGTAATGAAAAGCTTATGCGTATCCTTTCCAATATTAAACGCCATCAGGCGAGCCTGAAGAAATAACAGGAGGAAATCATGGTTTTAGATATAGAACGCGCGAATAAAGAAGCCGTAGAACGCATGATGGATGCCCGCCCGGTTGTTACCGGTGTTGGTCGTGCAATAGATTTAATCCCCGGGATGAAACCCAACCTGCTGATTCACGCTGGTCCTCCGATTACATATGATCGAATGGCTGGTCCTGTCTTGGGCGCAGTATGGGGATGTTTGATGTATGAAGGACTGGCAAAAGATATTGATGAAGCAAAAAAATTGGCTGCATCAGGAAAAATTGAATACGCTCCTTGCCATCATTATGCATCCGCTGGCCCGATGGCTGGGTTAATATCCCCTTCATTCATGGTTTACGAAGTGGAAAATAAAACCCATGGAAATAAAGCCTACTCTGGTTTGAACGAAGGACGAGGCAAGGTATTACGAATGGGCGCATACAGCCAGGATGTTTTGGATAAGATGCGTTTTATGAACGATAACATGGGTCCAGTTTTGGACAAGGCTATCAAAGAAGTAGGTGGGATCGATATCCGGGCGATGCTATCTAAGGCTCTTCACATGGGTGACGATGGTCACAACCGCCTGGATGCATGCTCCATCCTCTTTACTAAAGAACTTGCCCCGGCTATTGCCAAAGTATGCGATGACCGCCAGCAGGCGTATGACATCATTAAATTCCTGGGTGATAATGCGCTCTCCATTCTGAACCCGGTGATGGCAGCTGCGAAGACTATGTGCGATGCTGCTGCGAATATTGAAGGCAGCACAATCGTGACTACCATGGCACGCAATGGTACCGATTTTGGAATTCGGGTGAGTGGTACGGGTGATAAATGGTTTACTGCACCTGCACCGATGGTCAAATCCTTATACTTCCCGGGATTCACCGAGAAAGATGCCAATCCTGATATTGGTGACAGTGTGATTACAGAGACCGCTGGTTTTGGTGGATTTGCCATGGCAGCCGCACCTGCTCTGGTAACATTTATTGGCGGCACAGCGAAAGATGCAACTACAACAACTTACGATATGTACGAAATTACCTACGCTGAACACAAAGCATTTTCCATCCCAGGACTTGATTTCCGTGGAACCCCAACCGGTGTGGATATTCGCAAAGTTGTTGAAAAAGGAATTACCCCCCGCGTAAATACCGGTGTTGCGCATAAAGATCCCGGCGTGGGTCAAGTTGGTGCTGGTGTGGTATCTGCGCCGATGAAATGCTTCGAAGATGCATTGGTAGCCTATGCAGAGAAATACGGTTTCAATTAGGCAATTCATCCTTTAATAATCAAATTAGGAGGATATTATGGATCGTGAAAGCTTTATCAAGATGTTAGCATCGGCAAAATTGTACGATCTGACACAGGGTTGCAGTATCTTTACACCCCCGTGGCCGATGGAAAAGTCTTTGGAAATACACTTCTTCAAGCGCGTAACAGGCGCTTATGGCGGTGGTGCAGGCGCCAATGGACAAATCTTAAACTGGAGCAATAGTGTGGGTACCCACCTGGTGGGAGAACGTTCATTCCACTCTGGAATGCGCTCCATTGCTGAAATTCCATTAACAGATCTGACCGGTGAAGGCGTAGTAGCTGATATTTCAGATATGGTAGAAGATTACAGCCTGTACACTCCAGAAATGATCCAGAAAAAAGTTCAGGTGAAAAAAGGCGATATCCTTATCATCAATACCGGATACCATCGCTATTCATGGGATCAACCTGACACCATCAATCCCAAAGCACAGGGTGGTGTGGAAAATAAGGAATTTGGTTTCCTGGTGCGTCATCCCGGTCCATCCCCTGAGTTCTTCCAGTGGGTGTTGGATATGGAATTGAAGTGGGTCGGTGTGGATTGTGGCAGCTTCGAGCATCCTATGAACACCCCCATCTCCCGCTGGCACGAGAGCGAATTTGCCAAGGCAGAGAAGAAACTGAAAGAAAAGTACGGCAAGACCTGGGATGAAATGTTCCCCAAGGATGAGTACTATGAGATGACCCATATCAATCTGCCCAAGGCTAACAAACTCTTTGTAGAGTCTATTGTTGGTGATGTGGACAAGCTCAAGAATAAACGGGCGTGGATCTCTTGCCAGCCAATCCCATTCATGGAAACGGAAGCTGCATGGGCTCGTGTCTTTGCGTGGACTGCTCCTGATGGCATGACTGATGATGCCTTCATTGCTGAAATGAAGAAGAGCAAGATGATCGATATGACAGTCCCATTCAGTGTTCAATCTCCTCAGTGGGCGAACTACGAACCTCTGACTGTCAAATACACCAAACGTGGTGCAGGCGCCTTCTTTGGAATGGGCCGGAACGGTTCCATTTGTAACGCTTCAATCCATCTGGCAACCCATATGGATGGCGAGAAACACTTCTATCCCGCCGGACGCGCAATTGGACAGGTTCCCCTGGAAGAGTGGGTCGGACCTGGTGTCATCGCTGACATTTCAGATAAAGTTAGCAATTCTTCTGTATACACCCCTGCCATGATCGAAAGCGTTGTCGAAGTTCGTGAAGGCGACATCCTGGTCATCAAGACCGGTTGGTATAAGTTTGGCTGGAAGAGCCCGGATTCAGATGAATTCCGCTATATGATCAAACACCCGGGTCCATCACCAGATTTTGCTGAATGGGCTGCCAAGAAGAAAATCAAATGGATTGGTGTAGACTGTGTTGCTGCAGACCACCCGATGAATACCATTCAAAGGATCTGGCACCCCAAGACCTTCCAGGAAGCCAACGAAAAACTCAAGAGAGACTTTGGCAAAGACTGGGATGAGATGTATCCGTTGGATAAGTATTATCAGGATATGCACTACAACTTATTCCCGAAACGTATCGTCCACGCAGAAAACCTGGGTGGAGAGATCGCCAATGCACCAAGCGGACGTTATTACATTGGTTGCTATGTCCAGAAAGCCGTGGAAGTTGAATCCATGTGGGGACGCTTCGTAGCCTTCAAAGAAGGTTAGAAATAATCACCAGATCGCTCACAGGGTGGGTAACAACACCCATCCTGTGAGTTCGATTAATCTCTACGGTGAATGAGATTTTAGGAGGATTTTAATGAAACCAGCCTCTTTTGAATATTTTGCACCAACCACACTCGAAGAGGCGCTGGAGCGGATCGGCGAAGTTGGAAATGATGGCGGTAAGATTCTGGCTGGTGGCCAGAGCCTTATTCCGGCAATGAATTTCCGGTTAGCCCAACCCGCAGCGCTCGTAGATCTAAATCGCGTTGAGGAATTATTCTATATAAAAACTGATCCCAAAGGGGATTTACTAATCGGTGCTATGACCCGCGACACTGCGGTTGAATTTCATCCAGATGTAAAAAAAGTCTCTCCAATGGTCGATGAATGTCTACCATTTTTGGCACATGCGCAGATTCGAAACAGAGGCACGTTTGGTGGAGCTGTTTGCCACGGTGATCCGGCTGGACAGGTCCCTGTAGTAGCAGTTGCTCAAAATTTTGACCTTCTGATCAAATCTAAAGCAAATGGAGAACGTTGGGTAAAAGCGGAAGATTTCTATCTGGCTATGTACACCAATGTCGTAGAAGCTGATGAAATCCTGATTCAGGTGAAAATTCCCAAACTCGCTGCAAAAGCAGGCAGCAGTTACAAACAAACAGCACGCCAGGCAGGCGCCTCAGCGCTGGTTGGTGTCGCTACTGTCTTAGAGTTGGATGAAAAAGAGCAATGCAAAGATGTCCGCCTGGCTTATATGGGTGTCAGCGAAATGCCGGTACTTTCACAGAAAGCTGCAGAACTCATGAAAGGTCAGAAAGTGACGGATGCTCTGATAGCCGAAGCAGTGGAAGCCTGTGTTTCGGATGAACTTGATCCGGGTCAGGATATGCATGCAACGCCAGCTTTCAGGCGCCACCTTGCCCGCGAATTGGGTAAAGCCGCGTTATCAGAAGCCTTTGCGCGAGCAAAGAAATAGGAGGTAAGCATGAGCGACCTGGTTAAAGTAGCCATTAACATCAATGGAAAAATCTATAAAAAAGAGATCGAAACCCGCTTATTACTAAGCGATTTTATTCGATATCATGCCGGTCTGACTGGAACCCATGTCGGCTGTGAACATGGCGTATGCGGAACCTGCACCATCCTTATGGATGGACAACCGGTAAGATCCTGCCTGACTTTAGCCGTACAGGCTGAGGGGCATGAAATACTGACTGTAGAAAGCCTTGGAACTCCGGAAAAGCTGCATCCTATTCAAGAAGCATTCCGCGAAAAACACGCTGCCCAATGCGGATTTTGCACACCGGGAATTCTGATGACACTTTCTGCTTACCTGCGCGATCATAAAAATCCGTCCGAAGATGATCTTCGGGAGGCAATTGACGGCAATCTTTGCCGCTGCACCGGATATGAGAATATCGTAGAAGCCGCAAAGCTGGCTGCCCAAAATATGGCAGCAGAGCGCGGGTAAGGAAAGCGAGGTGTAACGTGGCACAAAAATATCTAGGACAGAGAATAAAAAGATTGGAAGATCCTCGCCTGCTTACCGGGCGTGGGCAGTATATTGGAGACATTAATCTTCCCAACACCCTGCACGCAGCTTTTCTGCGCAGTGATTATCCACACGCAAAATTGAACAGCATTGACACAAGCGCTGCCAAAGAGATGGAAGGTGTAGTTGCTGTTTATACCTGGGAAGACCTCGGTGAATGGTGGCATCCAGGACCAGTTTTGGTTCCTGCACCCCATTCAATTCCGGGAACCGTCGCCAATTCGAGAACACAAATCCCCATCGTCAAAGACAAAATTCATCACCAGGGTGAAGTGGTTGCTATGGTTATTGCAGAGAATCGCTACATCGCTGAAGATGCAGCCGCAGCGATTTTTGTAGACTCTGATCCACTTCCAGTGGTTGAGAATATTGAAGATGCGCTAAAACCCGATTCTCCGCTGGTTCACGAAGAACTCGGCACAAATCTGGCCACCCATGTTAAGCAGGAACGCGGTAGTTTTGAAGAGGCAAAAGCCAAGGCTGATTATTGCATTGCCCAACGTGTAATCATGGACCGTGGTACTGCCGGGGCGATGGAAAATCGTGGTGTTGTGGCTACCTGGGATGAATATGCAGGTCAGCTGACGATTTATTGCAATACCCAGTCTCCATCCGGTTTACGGAATAGCATGGCAGCCTGGTTTAAAATTCCAGAACAGAAAGTTCGCGTAATAGTTCCATTTGTTGGTGGCGCATTTGGTCCAAAAGTGATGACCAACCAACCCGAAGAAGTTCTGTGCTGTTTTGCCACTCAACAATTAAAGCAACCCGTTAAATGGCTGGAAGATCGCGCAGAAAACTTCATTGGTACCACTGCTGAAAGAATGCAGATCCATGATTGTGAAATAGCTTTCAATAAAGATGGGAAAGTACTTGGATTCAAGGATGTGTTCCTATATGACACAGGTGCTTTCAATCCATATACAGCTACCATCCCTCTGAACACCCAGACCCACACCACCGGAACGTACGACATCCCCAATTTCTACACTGAGTTTAAATCTGTCTTTACAAATAAGATGATCGTTTCCCCGGTTCGCGCAGCTGGTCGTTCTTATGGTGTTTTTATCATGGAACGGATGCTGGATCTGGCAGCCCGCAAATTGAACATGGATTTGACAAAAATCCGCGAAATTAACATGATCCCTGCTGACGCAAAATTCCCGCTGGAATCAGGTATTATTGCGCAGGACTTTGCTCAGTTTGTTCTGGATAGCGGTAATTACCCCGCTGTACTGAAAAAAGCAAAAGAGATGATCGATTACGATCGCTGGATTAAAGAAGAACAACCTAAACTACGCGCACAAGGCAAAAAAGTGGGCATTGGTTTGGTTATGTTCACCGAGAATACAGGTGTCGGTCCCTACGAAGGCGCGCGTGTGACCGTTGGTTCGAGTGGTAAAGTTTACGCATCCTGTATCTTCGGAACCCAGGGACAAGGTCACTTTACAGTATTCGCCCAGATCGTTGCAGATCAGGTTGGCTGCAATGTGGAAGATGTAGTCATAGAAACCGGAGATACCGATCGTTTCTATTGGGGTACTGGTACATTTGCCAGCCGAGGTGCAACTGTAGCCGGGAACGCATACCATTTGGCCGGAAAAGCTGTTCGGGCAAAAATTCTTTCTACTGCCAGTAAACTTTTCAATGTTCCAGAGGAAGAATTGGAAATCAGCAATGGCGAAGTACGCGTGGCTGATATTCCTGGAAAATCCATCAAGCTTGGCGATCTCGCTGTAAAAGCAAATCCGATGCGTGGTACGATCAAGCCCGGCACAGAACCAGGGTTAGAGGCTACAGCGTATTATGCCCCACCCTACGGTGCCACCTCCAACGGCGCTTGCGCTGCAATAATTGAGGTGGATCCTGTAACATATAATCTCAAATTCCATAAATTCATCTTTGTGGATGACTGTGGTACGGTCATTAACCCGATGATACTGGATGGTCAGCTGCATGGTGGCGTACAAATGGGTATCGGCAACTCTTACTTTGAGCAATTGGCTTATGATGAGAATGCACAGCTGATGAATGGCTCATTTATTGATTACCTCATCCCACGGGTAACCGATATGCCCCATAAAATTGAAATTGGACATCTGAACACCCCATCCCCACTCAATCCGCTTGGAATTAAAGGTGTAGGTGAATCTGGCACCATTCCCATCCCTCCGCTTTACGCTCAAGCAATTGAAGACGCGCTGCAGATTCCGGGATTATTTATTGACGAAATGCCCATACATCCAAGCTGGTTGTATGAAAGAATCGAATCAATAAAGAAGTAAATTATTACTAAAGGAGTATTAACAATGGGTATAAAGATTGAAGGGGATTACGTATTCAACGGTCCGCAGAAAATAGCGTATGAAGTCGTTCACGACCCGAATATGCTGCTCCTGGCAATTCCAGGTGAAAGCACTATGAAAGAAATCAATCCCAACGAGTATGAAGGGACCATCAAGTTAAAAATTGGTCCGGTAAATGGACAATTTGCAGGTCTCTATTCAATCAAGGATGATGTTCCCACCGAGTCATTTACCATGGTCGTCAAAGGAAAAGGCGCTGCAGGTTTTGCTGAAGGTGTGGGAAAGGTCCAGTTTATTCAGCAGGATGATGGCAAAACATTGTTCAAATACACCGGTGAACTAAACATCGGCGGTAAGCTTGCCAGTGTTGGCCAGCGGCTCATAGACAGTGTTGCCAAAAGCATGCTGAAGAGTGGTCTGGAGAAACTGGATAAGGAGGTTGAGAAACGAAAATAACAAATTAGTGTTTTTTCTGTTAAATGTTTGACATTTAATAATATCTGCTTAAAATTAGATTAATTATCTGGAGGATACGGTGACTGAAGTTATTGAAAAGAAAGAGTTGAGCGAAGAAGAAGTGATTGGCGAACAACTCTCTAAAGAGTACATTGAAAAAGTAGATTTTAAGAAATCTGCAGAAGTAAAAATGTTTTTCTATGTAGTAGCTGTCGCAGCAATTTTACTTGTTGTTGCGTTGATTGCATCCAATTTCACAGCTAAATAATGGAGATCAGAGGAGATTCATAACCATATGAATCTCCTCTAGTTTTTGGAAGGAGGTGATTGAATCGAAATGTGAGCTTTAAGGGTTTTCTAGCCGACCTTCTACGTTAGAAAACGAAAAAAAAGAACTTTTCCAACAACAAAAATTATTTTTTTTGAAAGAGGAAGGAAGATTCTAATGGCCACTACCGCACCAAAAGTTATGGGTTATCTACCAAATGATACCCCTCCATTCGGGCAGATGGTTTTGCTGGGCTTCCAGCACGTTCTGACCATGTTCCCCGCCACAGTTTTGTGCGCCCTGCTTATGCACTTCGACGTTTCAACAGTTTTGACCATCACCGGTCTGGGCACGATCGTCGCGCTTGTGGGTGCGAAATTTGCAATGGGGAAATACATTCCTCTGTACTACGGTTCCAGTTTCGCTTACATCACCGCAGTCGTTTCTGCGATCAATGTTATTGAACCTGGACTGGGCTTTGGGCAAGCTGCTGCACCTGCAACCATTGCGGTTGTTCAAGCTGGCTTCATCGCTACCGGTATTATCAACGTTATCGTTGGTTTAATTATCCGTGTTTCCGGCGGTAAAGAAGCAGTTGACAAGGTCCTGCCTCCCATCGTTACCGGTGCCGTTGCTTGTACCATTGGTATTGGTTTGGGCTACACTGCTCTGACCATGGCCTCCGGTACCTGCTGTGGTGTTGATCCTATCGCTGCACCTGGCATGACCCTCACCTGGTGGGCTGCTGCACTCATCACCCTGTTAGCCGCTGTTTTGTTCTCGGTTTACCTGCAGGGCAAGGGCTTCATCGGAATGCTCCCGATCCTTCTTGCCGGTATTCTGGGCTACATCGTTGCTGCCCTTCTGGGTCTGGTTACAACCCAATTCACTACCTCCTTCATAACCGCACCGCGCATTACCTTGCCTGTGTTCAATCATCCATTGACACTAACGGTTCTGATTGGTGTTGGTATCATGGCGATCGCAACCATCCCAGAATCCACCGCTCACCTTTACCAGATTTCATTGTATGTTGACCACCTGGCAGAAGAACAAGGTCGCGAGAAGTTATACCTTTCCCGCTACATTGGTTTGAACCTGATGCTCGATGGTTTCAATGACCTGGTCAATGGTATCTTTGGCTCCACCGCTGGTACGAACTACGGTGAAAACAACTCGCTCATGGTGATCACCCGGAACTACTCTGGTCCTGCATTGATTGCAGCCGGAGCCATTTCCATGATCTTGGGATTCATCGGCCCACTCAAAGACGCCGTGAACTCCTTCCCGACCGCAGTTGCTGGTGGTCTTGCCATCTACCTGTATGGTGTCATTGGTATGCAGGGTATTGCTCTGATGATCGCAGAAAAAGTGAACCTCTATGATCCGCGTCAGCTGGCTATCGGCGCCATCATCCTGGTTGTGGGTATCGGTGGTAACATTGGTTATGCCAATGGCTTCCTGCCCATTCCTCTGTTCCAGGGCGTCTTCCCCTATGGCTGGCCTGCTATTGCAACCGGCGCAGTCGTTGGTATCATCCTTAACCTGATCTTCCGGGCTTTCAAGTCTCCGTTAGACCGGGCTAATGTATAACCAACTAAGCTAAATTTAAGTCAATATAGGGCGCACTTTATTGTGCGCCCTATATTTTCAAAATTAAGAATTATGAACAAAAACAAAAACATCCTGATTACCGGTGCCTCGGGTAAAACAGGAAAAACAATAATAAATCATCTATCCTCACATCAGTGGATGGTAACAGCTTTCACACACAAAGAGTCCTATCGTCAGGAATTGCTTGACTGTGGTGCGAAATCTGTCATGATTGGTGACCTGCGGTCAATCAATGATCTGGAGAATGCGCTCGCTGGCGTCAACGCAATGTATCATATCTGCCCCAACATGACCGAGGATGAACTAGCCATTGGAAAAAATGCAATCCATGCTTGTCAAAATGCAGGGGTAAAAAGGTTTATTTACCACTCTGTCCTGCATCCGCATATTCAGAGTATGCCCCACCATTGGCAGAAATTATTAGTGGAAGAGGAATTATTTAAATCATCGCTTGAATATACCATTTTGCAGCCTACTGCTTATATGCAGAACTTGCTTGGGTACAAAAATTCCATTCTAGAGGGAAAATTCCCGATTCCATATTCACCTCAAGCTGAAATTTCATTGGTTGATCTCAGAAATGTAGCTGAGGTTGTATTGCATGTGCTGACAAATATTGAAACTACTTTTGGTATTTATGAGATTGTCGGAACATTACCCATCTCGCAGGTACAGGTAGCCGCGGAATTATCCGATCAATTGGGTAAAACAATCTCTGTCGAAGTAATTGAAAAATCCACATGGGAAAGCAGTGCCCGCCAATCCGGCATGCCGGATTATTCGAGAAAAACACTACTATCCATGTTTGAATATTACGATAAGCATGGGTTAAAAGGAACCCCTGAAGTATTGTCCTTCCTGCTTAACAAGAAACCTATTACAATTGCGCAGTTCATA
Source organism: uncultured Leptolinea sp. (assembly GCA_964600595.1). GTDB lineage: Bacteria > Chloroflexota > Anaerolineae > Anaerolineales > Anaerolineaceae > DAIOEK01. The sequence continues at coordinate 729 of CAZRKL010000031.1, read as the reverse complement.
AAAGATCATTTCTAGTTTTTTGCCCGTAGGAGTCGCTGTGAATCAGAAAAAATCGCAACATTACAACTATACACATGAAACTATTCCGATGATGTGGCACCAGCAACATCAAGATTTCCTTAAGTATCTTGATAAGGATGGGATAAAATTTCTGAGATTCTGGTGGAAGCACCTTGTAGATAATTTGGGAATCAAAATTCAATCTGACATTGAAGGGTTAGGGTATCAAATCAAGGAATATACCGATAAAGACGGCAAAACGATCACGATGGTATTGCTTACTTTACCCAAACCAGTCATGGTAGGCGAAGTGTATTATATGGCGTTAGTTAAAAACCCCAAGCATAATACTGTGTTTGATATGTTCCTGACCAGATTGCCTACCACCCGTGTTTTCGCTCTGGAGGCGGAAATAATTGGCGATGATGGTGATGTTTCAACCGGTATGTACGAACTTACTGTGAGGGCTAGAAACATCAGAATAGGTTCTGGATGTGATCCGGTATTGGATACTTTTCACAAATCAGTATTAAAAATTCTAAAAATATCTTAGCGAGGATTTGCCATATGGAAACCGGGATGATTGTTGTTGTTGCCGCGATTGTGATTTTTTATCTGCGCATCATGCAATTGCGGGGGAAAAAGCGCAGGTTGGAAAAAGAAAAAATCATGGCACATATGCGCGAGGCGAATCGGAAGAAGGGTAAAGTTGATCCGCTTCCTTCAAAT
>CAZRKL010000030.1:1336-20574 GCA_964600595.1 uncultured Leptolinea sp. | reverse complement strand
CTCGTGGGCTCGGAGATGTGTATAAGAGACAGGGGGCATTCAGTATTGGCATCATATCCCCTATACTTTACCTGATGCTTTCACGTAGAGACAAATCCCAGAAAACAGCAAACCAACCCATAGTTAAGTAAAAAATGGGTCAGAAAATGATTTTCTGACCCATTTATTTTTATAACAACCTCGTTTTAGTACTCAGGCATCGGAGGAGCAGCGGGTTTTTCCTTTTCCGGAACATCGGTGATCAATGCTTCGGTAGTGAGGATCATGGCTGCGATGGATGCTGCGTTCTCGAGCGCGCCGCGGGTTACCTTGGCAGGATCGATCACGCCGCCCTTGACCATATCCATGAAGTCTTCACGTAGAACATCATATCCAACATTCAGGTTCTTGGCTTTCTTCTGCTGTTGGCGAACATTTTCCACGACGACTGAGCCATCTTTACCGGCGTTCTCAGCAATCTTGCGCATGGGAACTTCGAGTGACTTGCGGACGATGGTTACACCAATCTTGGCGTCTTCATTTTCCATCTTCAGGTTGTCGAGTGCAGAAATCGCGTTGATCAGAGCAACTCCACCACCGGGAACGATACCTTCTTCCACTGCCGCGCGGGTAGCGGATAGGGCATCTTCTACACGATGTTTCTTTTCTTTCAGTTCGGTTTCAGTTGCAGCACCAACACGGATGATCGCAACGCCGCCGGAGAGTTTCGCGAGACGTTCCTGCAGTTTTTCACGGTCGTAATCGCTGGTGGTGTTTTCAATTTCAACACGGATCTGGTCGATGCGACCTTTAATGGCAGCGCTATCACCTTTTCCACCAACCAGTGTGGTGTTGTCTTTATCAGCTTCCACTTTTTCAGCGCGACCAAGATCTGCAACAGTGGCGCTTTCCAGCTTGCGGCCGGTTTCTTCAGAGATAACGGTGGCGCCAGTCAGGGTGGCGATATCGCCGAGCATGGCTTTGCGACGGTCACCAAAACCGGGGGCTTTGACAGCCAGAACGTTGAGCATGCCGCGCAGTCTGTTTAAGACCAGGGTGGCCAGTGCTTCTCCATCAATATCCTCGGCGATGATCAATAGATCGCGTTTGCCGATCTGGACCATTTTTTCCAGCAGGGGAACGATATCAGTGGCAGCGGAGATTTTCTTGTCATAGATCAGGATGTAGGGTTCAGGTATTACAGATTTCATATGCTCCGGATCGGTTACGAAGTAGGGGGAGATATAACCGCGGTCAAACTGCATACCTTCAACATATTCTGTCTCAAATTCCAAACCTTTGGATTCTTCAACAGTGATAACACCGTCTTTACCTACTTTATCCATCACGTCGGCAATCAGAGAACCAATATTGCGGTCCTGAGCAGAGATGGTCGCCACGTTGGCAATTTCATCTTTAGTGGTAATTTCAATGGATTGTTCTCTAATCTTGGATGCAACTGCCTTGGAAGCAGCTTCAATACCACCCTTGAGCAGCATGGGGTTGGCACCTGCAGCCAGGTTTTTCAAGCCTTCAGAAACGATGGCGTGAGCCAGAACGGTGGAGGTGGTGGTGCCGTCGCCGGCGATGTCGTTGGTTTTGGTCGCTGCTTCTTTAAGAAGCTGAGCGCCCATGTTTTCGAATGGATCTTCCAGTTCAATTTCTTTTGCGACGGTGACGCCATCATGGGTGATGGTCGGAGAACCGAATTTGCGGTCTAATGCTACGTTGCGTCCTTTTGGACCAAGTGTAGTGGCAACAGCGTTTGCAACAATATCGATGCCGTTCTTCAAACGTCGGCGGGCATCTTCACCGAATACAAGTTGTTTAGCTCCCATATGGATCTCCTTATCAGATGATCAGATTATTTAGATTCAACAATTGCCAGAACATCAGATTCGCGCAGGATCAGCAGCTTTTTGCTATCCAGTTTAATCTCTGTGCCGCTGTATTTTGCGAAGAGTACAACATCACCGACTTTGACATCCATAGGGATGCGTTTTCCCTGCTCATCGCGATCGCCAGGACCGGTGGAAAGGACATTGCCCTTTTGCGGTTTTTCTTTGGCGGTTTCGGGAAGAATGATTCCACCAGGGGTGATATCTTCCTGTTCGAGCGGTTCTACCACCAGTCGATTACCCAAAGGTTTCAAATTTATTGCCATATTTTCCTCCAATGCAAGAGTGCTTATAAACTGTAGGGTGTCATTTTAGCACTCGTATAACTAGAGTGCTAAAACCTCGCTAATCTTACCTTTGTTTGAAATCCGAGTCAAGAGAAATATATAAATTCTTATACAATTCTGATATTGCCAACTCCTGACATCTGAGTATGAGATGTTTGGTGGCAGGAAAAATTCGATGCATAATACTAGAAATGAAGATATGGTTCTTATGAAAGAATACCGCGTCCGTATACCTGAACTATCCATCACGGGAACGATCATTCTTGCCCTGGTCCTCCTGATAAATTTATGCTGTCTGCTCGCGATATTCTGCAATCTCTCCCTGGCTGGGTCACAGAGACTAATCCCAAAGAATACTTACCTGGGGTACGATTTTTCTCAGAAAAAACCTGAATTAGCGGGGGGAGATCAAGCAGCTTCCGGTCACCTGTTCATTCACCAGTACCCGTTTCAAGAGGATGGCAGCCTGGTCGGGATCAGGTATATTCAGGATAAGGAGACCCTTGGTCTTGAAATTCCTGAAAGCTCATTCTTTGTGGTTCTTCACCCCGAACCAGGTGGATTACGCATCACCCATCTCATAAAAATTTCGCCCGACGATCAACCCCCATCCAATGCAAGCGTTGCAGTGTTTAATTTCCCTGAACCTGTAAAAGTCAGGCAGGGTGATGTTTACGGGCACTGGCATCCTGCAGACAGCCCAACCGGGCAGTTCCCCTTGAATACAGATGCAACATCCATGGATGGATTGACGATTGGTCAGCATGGATTTGAGTGGATGGACGTCCAACCGGGGAATATGGTTTCACTGGATGGTTTTACCGGCAGGAGAGATTATTATCTGAATGTAATCTTTACAGCTGAAAAATAGATGCTATTTATAGGCGAATGTTGACAATTATTGGATGAAAAAATTCTGGCTTTCCCGGCAAAATAATAACCGTTTAAAAGAAGCATTATTTCCTGTTCTCCTCATCGTACTCATTTACAACCTTTTGGTAATCGGAGCAATCCAGTTCATCCTGAACACTACTCCCGCGTGGAAAATTCATATCCAGCGGGAGGGCGTGGAATTTTCATTCAGAGAACCCTTTTCCAACTACATGAAAAGGCTGAGTATACAAGGAGGTTCTTCATCCTGGAAGCCGGATTCAGACCAGCTTACTGGAGTCGCCTATGTAAAAATCGCGCAACTGGAAGGGGTGGAACTTCCCCAACAGGTTTTCCTTTTTATCCTCAATCAAGAAGGGGATGGGTTGAGTGTCGAAAGTAAATTGGAAATTCCTACCTCGGTAATATTACCCGCTGAGAAGGGTGTGCATTATTATTATTTTCCTGAGCCTGTGAAGTTAGCCCCGGGGAACTCTTATGCGCAGTGGCAGCAGGCTGATCTTCCACTGCAGTGGTTGCCATTCTTGATCAAAATAGGTTCCATCGATGGATTCTCGTCAACAAAATTAATCCTAAATCCTGAATCAATTGAAAACAATGATTTTATTGATGATGCAGTTATCACCTGGAGGAGAAGCTATTATGTGGTTTTATCTCCTGCCCCGAAGCAGGAGTAGGCTATTGGCTTGCGCTGGATGAATTTACGAGTGAGCAAATCTGCTCGCCTGACGCCAAAATATTCATAATATCCTTATCGCTGCTATATTGGGCCCGAACCTCAGAGAAGACCTGAAGCGCTTCATCGCAGTAATTCTTTTGCGGCAGGCTTAATCCCGCCAGGATCGATCCGTAGGTGTAGTAATAAACCACGGTTGAATTCGAGAGAGGCATACCTTCAATGGCTATCTCGGGGTCCGTTCCTTCATCGCAATCCCTGGCACTGCAGCTTTCGACAGGGGTACAACCACGGATGGCACACTTGAGAGCGGGCATGGCGCTTTCATAGTTCTTACCCTTGAAGTATATGATCCCAAGCTGACCATAAAGATCCGGGTTGGTCGGATCCATAGCCAGAGCTTTTCTGGCATTTAAGGATGCGATAAAAAACTCTCCCATTTGTGAATAAGTTTTGGCAATTGCCAGGAAGGGTAACGGATCGGTGATACCCAGAGTCTCATTAATATTGGCGGCTTTGGCAAAATATTCCAGCGAATCTTCATAATAAGGGCTGGTGGGATCATTGGCTGCCAATACCCGGTAATTCAACCCAATATACAGGTATAAAAAGGTCAGATTGGGCATGATCTCGGTCGCCTTTTTATACGATTCAATCGCCCTAAGGTATTGACCGTTAATTTCCCACAACAGACCTCGAATCCGGTGAACATCCATCAGCCCAGGATTACGTTGCAATGCCTGCTCGATATACTGCTCAGCCTGGGCATATTTTTGGGCATCGATCAAAATCTCTGCATAATACGCCAGCGCCATCGTATTTCCCGCATCCAGTTGTAAGGCACGGACGGCTTCCTGCTCTGCCCGGGTGATCAGCGGTTTGGTTTCATCCCCTGAAATGATGGGGTTCGAATTCCAATCCAGAACAAACGCCATGATGGCATGAACATTCGAATTCTCCGGCGCCAGTTCAACTGCCTTGGTAATATTCTGCAAGGCTTCCTGCAGGCGAATTTTCTTCAAATCATCTGAAGCCAGCATAGCAGAAGAATAAACCTGAATTCTGGCAAGCTCGGCATAGAGTGTCGCATCTGAAGGATTAATCAGGATGGCTTCTTCGTATGCTTCGATGGCTGCCGGCAGATTCCCCGAACGGAAGTGGGTTTCTGCTTCAAGGATAAAGGATTGATTTGTTCTGGTGGGGGTTGGCGTCGGGTCAAAAGGTCTGCGAATAGTTCCCGCATCGAAAGCCCTCGCAACAAACACCAGCACAAAAATAATCCCAAGTAAAAAGAGGATTCTGGCTGGGTGAAAATTAGTGGGGGCTTTACGATGGAACGAGATCTGCTTGCCGTTAAGGTTCATTCTACTCGGTGGCTGTCGGCGTCATTTCTTCTTCCATGGCGGGTTCGCCTTCCACCGTAGGAGTACCAACAACACCTCCCTGGCAGATCGTCACCATGGCTTGAGCATTATATACAGCTATTTCATCATCGCTTGCACCCTGGATGATTAGCTGTGAAATTTCAACTGCTTCATTGCATTGCCCGGCTTTTGCCAGGGCTAAACCATAAAGATAATAGTATTCCAGTATTCGACCATAATCCAAAGGCAGCCCCTCCACAACCACGCCGGCGGGTGATGTTCCTCCTCTGACTGCCAGACGAAGTGCTTGAATAGCGCTGCCGAACTCACCGAGGCGGTAATGCATTGTCCCCAGGGTGCCCCACATAAACGGATCTTCAGGCGAATCGTTGACTGCCTGTTCAGCATACTGGGCTGCCTTGCGGAATTCGCCAATATTGGCATAGGTTCTGGAAATGTAGGTGTCTGGTAACGGGTCGGATGGATTGAGCGCGTTCGCGATGGTGTATTCTTCCACCGCCTTATCCAACTCAGGAACGGCGAGAGAGCGATAGGTAGTACCCAGGAAGAGATGTACATCGGGAACATTCGGATTTAACTGAATTGCCCGCTGGAACTCCTGAATTGCTTCTTCATAATTACTGGTACTTTGTAACACGATACCCCGCGCCCGGTGGGCTTCCATGGTATCTGGAGCAAGGCTTACCGCCAGACGGGATTCTTCAATGGCTTTTTCTACAGTTCCGATTCCGCCCAATCCGGCTTCGCTCGTTCTTATCAATAGCTCAGCGTAAAATGCATGCGCCATACCATTATTGGCATCCAGCTCCAATGCGCGTTTAATACTGGCTTCGGCAGGCAGATACTCGCCTTGCAGTAATAATGCCCATCCGCGTAATGCGTGCGCAACCGCGTTATTGTTATTTAATAGCAAAGCGTTTTCAGCACTGGTTTGAGCTTCCTTAAACTGTTGAGAGAAAACCTGCACCCGGGCGAGTGAGATAAAGTTGTTAACATTATCCGGGGCAGCAGAAATTGCCTCTGTATACATGTCTATGGATTGGATAAATTTACCTTCTGATGCCAGACGGTCTGCGTCAGTGATATAAGATTCCGGTGCTCTCGTGGGAGTGGCGGTGGGGATGAATAATGGAGGTGTTTGCGGAACAATCACCTGATTCACATATACCGCTCCGCCAATTAACGCCAGCAGAAACAGTATTCTACCGAAATGCACAGGCTTTCGCCGGCGCAGCATGCTCCATTTGCTTCCCTTTAAATACATAGCCAAATTATCTTACCGTTTCGGGCACCGCTAGTCAAGATAAGACATATTAGGGTCAGGTTAGAAACAATCCCGGAATAACCTATCTTTGGAGCTTGAAACAAGTAAAATACAACTATGAAATTTGATATTTTCACCTTATTGCCCGATGTTTTTGAGCCTTATCTTTCGGCGAGTATCCTCGCCCGGGCAAGAGAAAAACAGATTATTGAAGTGTCGGTACATGATATTCGCAGCTTCACTACAGATCGCCATCATGTCACCGATGACACACCCTACGGCGGGGGTGGAGGCATGGTAATGAAACCAGAGCCCGTCTTCACCGCGGTCGAATCTGTATTGGGATCACCACCCTCCTGCCCTGTGATTTTCTTAACCCCGCAGGGGAGAGTGTTCAACCAGAAGGTTGCCATTGAGCTTTCCCGCTTACCCCACCTGGCTTTACTCTGTGGTCGTTATGAAGGCATTGATGAACGCATCCGTGAGCATCTGGTTACCGATCAAATCTCGCTGGGAGATTATGTATTAACCGGGGGAGAGTTACCCGCGCTGGTGATGCTCGACGCGATCAGCCGGCTGCTCCCCGGTGTGCTGGGTGATCCAGAAGGTGCATGGGATGATTCCCATGCCAGTGGTCTACTGGAATATCCACATTACACCCGCCCCCCCGAATTCCGTGGATGGACCGTCCCCGGAGTGCTGTTATCTGGCAATCACGCCCAAATCGAAAAATGGCGCAGGCAGCAATCTATCATCCGCACGTATCAGCAGCGTCCCGACATGCTAGACGGTGTGGAATTGAACAAAGAGGATAAAAAATTCCTGGAAGAAATTGTAAAAGCCAAAAAGAAATTCCCTGAAAACAATTCCGAACAAGGAGAGAATCATGACTAATCCTATCTGGGTAACAACAACATTTGGTTTTGAAGGTTTTAAAATTACCCGCTACCTGGGCTTGGTCCGCGGAATTACCGTCCGCTCCCGCAGCGTAGTGGGAAATTTTGTCGGCAGCCTTCAAACGCTGGTGGGCGGGAACATCAGTATCTACACAGAATTATGCGAGCATGCCCGTCAGGAAGCGTTCCAGCTTTTAATGGAACATGCCCGTGAGATGGGCGCAAATGCGGTTGTGGGTATGCGATATGACGCGAATGAAGTAATGGATGGGGTCACTGAAGTCCTGGCTTACGGCACCGCGGTAGTCATTGAAAAAACAGGAGCAGCAGAATGAAATTTAACTACGGCAAGATATTCCTTCTGGGTTTTGGTTTCTTTGGTGTCAGCGTCATCTGGGGGATTTACAACGCTTTCGTTCCCCTTTTCCTGGCGAATAAATTTAGTCTGTCGCCCATCTGGATTGGTTTCTTCATGACGCTCGACAATATCGCGGCGCTTCTCATTCAACCACCCGTGGGAGCCTGGTCTGACCGTTTACGCACTCCCATTGGGCGCCGTATGCCGTTCATCCTGATCGGCGCGCCGATAGGAGCCTTTGTCTTCGGTATTATTCCGCTGGCAGCGGTATTGCCTGTTTTTGTCGCCTGTACTTCCACTTTACTTCTCAGCATGGCTCTCTGGCGGACGCCGGTTGTAGCGCTCATGCCAGACCTCACACCCTCCCAATTTCGGTCGCAGGCAAATGGCATCATTAATTTTATGGGGGGTGTAGGCTCCATCATCTCCTTCCTGGTTGGTTCGATGCTCTATAAACAAAACCCGGCGTTCCCGTTCTGGTTGGGATCAGCTCTGGTTATTCTGGCTGTGGTCATGCTCTTCATATTTATCCGCGAGCCCAGGGACTACCAGGCACAGGAAGAACGACCATCCATGTTTGGCAGCTTGAAAGAGATCATCCGAAATCCCGATTCAAGCGCCTTGCGGATTCTGTTTGCCATTTTCTTCTGGTTCATTGGATACAACGCCATTGAAGCTTTCTTCAGCCTTTATGTAAACAAGTATCTGGGGTTGGAAGAAGCGGAAGGAGCCCGGTTGCTGAGCCAGTTATCCCTTTTCTTTGTACTGCTCGCCATTCCAGCGGGTAAATTAGGGGCAACCATTGGGCGGCGAAAAACCATTTCTCTGGGGCTGGTGCTTATCTCAATCTGCGTCATATCCATTTTCCTGCTGCCATCTTCCGTATTGACAACCGAATTAGCAAAACTCCCTGTTTTGGGAGTGATTCCGGTACTGGGCGTAATCTTGATGTTTGCCGGTATTGCCTGGGCATTAATCAATATCAACTCCCTGCCAATGGTGGTTGATATGACCGAACCTGTCCGCATCGGCACATTTACAGGTCTTTATTATTTGTTTTCTACCCTGGCAGCCATTGCAGGACCCAACCTCATGGGATGGGTGGTGACCGCAGCAAATAATAACTACAACGCGATCATGGTAGCCTCGCCCATTTTCTTCATCATCGCGCTCATATTGATGCTGGGAGTCAAAAGCGGAGAAGCAAAAAAAGCATAAAATGCTTGCTTGCATGGGGTATTGTTGCGTAGTATACTAAATGTCAATGGGGAATAGGGAGGTGATGAATCACCTCTCGTAATATATTACCCCAAAAATTAACCCAATTTAGTTTGGAGGAGAATCCCAAATGACTAAGAAGTTAACCGTTTTGATTTCAATTATCGTCCTGGTCTCCGTGTTGCTCGCAGCATGCGCTCCAGCAGCCGCCCCGGCACCCGCTGAGAAGAAATTCACAGCCTGTAACGTGACTGACACCGGTGGTGTGGATGATAAATCCTTCAACGCGACAATCTGGAAAGGCGCCCAGGATGCCGCGACGGAATATGGCATCGAAGCGAAATTCCTGGAGTCCAAAGAAGTTGCAGACTTCGAGAAGAACCTGAACGCCTTCGTCGAAGAAAAATGCGACATTATCGTTGCTGCAGGTTACCTGCTTGGAGACGCCACCAAGGTATCTGCTGAAGCCAATCCTGAAATGAAATATGCAATCGTTGACTTTGCATACGACCCTACAATCCCGAATGTAGTTGGATTGGTTTATCAGACTGATGAGGCTGCTTTCTTAGCCGGATACCTCGCCGCTGGCATGACCCAGACCGGCAAAGTGGGAACCTTTGGTGGTCTCCCCATCCCCACCGTAACCATCTTCATGAAGGGTTTCGTTGAGGGCGTCGATTACTACAATGCTCAGAAGGGCACCGCAGTGGAAGTTCTGGGATATGACCTGGCTGATGAAACCAAGGGTCTGTTCTCCATGTCCTTCGATGATCAGGCAAAAGGCAAAGAACTCGCCATTTCCCTGATGGACGAAGGCGCTGACATCATCATGCCCGTTGCTGGTCCCGTTGGTTTGGGCGCCGCTGCCGCTGCCAAGGAACGCGGAAATGCACTCATCATTGGTGTGGATTATGACTGGTATGTTTCCGCCCCCGAGTACAATTCCATCACCCTAACTTCTGTATTAAAAAAGATGGATTTAACTGTAGCAAAAGCTATTAAATCTGTCATGGATAACCAATTCGAGGGTGGTGTTAGCGTTGGTACACTTGCCAACGATGGAGTAGGAATTGCATCCTACCACGACCTCGATGCCTCAGTACCCGCCGAACTCAAAGCCGAAGTGGATGCCCTGAAAGCCGGCATCATCGACGGTTCAATTAAACTCAAATAATTTTGAAATCTGGAATACCAAAAGGAGGAGCTGCAATGGCTCCTCCTTTTTTTTCGAAAGTTGAACCTTAAGAAAATAGTTGTCCCTATGATACAATATCTTAATCCAAACCTTCAGATTAGGAGAAAGAATGCCTCCGATCCTGGAACTAACTGGTATCACAAAGCAATTTCCCGGTGTACTGGCAAATGATCACATTGATCTCACCCTGAACAAGGGTGAAATTCTGGCATTACTGGGCGAGAACGGGGCGGGAAAATCAACGCTCATGAATATACTTTATGGCTTGTATCAGCCGGATGAAGGCGAAATACGGGTCAATGGAGAAAAACTTCAAATCAATTCGCCTACAGATGCCATCAAAGCAGGCATTGGTATGGTCCACCAGCATTTCATGCTCATCCCGGTATTTACGGTTAACGAAAATGTGATGTTGGGTGAAGAAGCTACCAAAACAGCTGGCTTTCTCGACCACGAGAAAGTAGCTGAAAAAGTGATGCGGTTATCAACCCAGTATAAACTAGCAGTGGAGCCAACAGCATATGTAAAGGATTTGCCCGTAGGGGTTCAGCAGCGTGTGGAAATTATTAAGCTGCTCTATCGAGAGGCTGAAATCCTTATATTTGATGAACCCACCGCTGTTCTAACGCCCCAGGAAGCTGATGAGCTTTTCGTGATCATGCGCGAACTCACCAAACAGGGAAAATCCATTATATTCATCACCCACAAACTGCGTGAGGTGTTGGATATCTCCGACCGCATTATGGTCATCCGGCGTGGAAAAGTCGTGGGCGCCACCACCCCGCCTGAAGCGGAAAAGAACACCCTGGCAGCGATGATGGTTGGTCGAGCGGTCAACCTTGAAGTGGAAAAAACCCCACCCCAAATGGGTGAAGTGGTCTTGAAGGTCGAAGACCTGGTAGTGACTGATCCTCAAATGCAGGTGAGCGTGGATGAGGTTACTTTTGAAATCCACGCGGGTGAGATTCTCGGTGTAGCCGGGGTTCAGGGAAATGGACAAACCGAACTGGTCGACGCGATTACCGGTATGATCAGCCCGGTAAGCGGAACCATTTCTCTGCTTGGCACAGATATTAGCAAATCTTCTCCCCGCGAAATTACCGAGCTTTTATCAGCGCATATCCCTGAAGACCGCCAGCGGGTCGGCTTGGTGCTCCCCTTCCCAGTGGCAGAGAACCTGGTACTGAACACCTACTACCGCCCGCCCTTTGCCAATGGGGTTATGTTGAATTACCCCCGAATACTTACAGACAGCAAAGAGCTGATAGAAAAGTTTGATATCCGCACACCCGGTCCATTGACCGCGGTGGGTTCATTATCCGGCGGCAACCAGCAAAAAGTAATCATTGCGCGTGAATTATCCCGACCCATAAAATTTCTCGTGGCATCTCAACCAACCCGCGGGTTGGATGTTGGATCCATTGAGTATATTCATAAGCGGATTGTGGAAAAACGCGATGAAGGCTGCGCGGTATTGTTGGTCTCTCCTGAATTGGATGAGATCATGGAACTGGCAGATACCATCGCGGTGATGTTCAGGGGAAAGATCATCGCCATGGTTCCCGCCGATGAAGCAACCAAAGAATACATTGGCTTGCTGATGGCAGGCGTTAAACCGGATCAAATTGAAAAGCCGGTAAAACGCGGCGCCATTGAAGCAACATTCTAAAGGAGGTGCAGCCTTGAATCCGGAAGAAGAGAAAAAGACTGATATCGGCAAGGTTGTCCTGCAGGAACTGACCGACCATCCATCAGAATCAAAAGGATGGAAGCGGCTGGGTGAAATTCTTACTGTTCCTGCACTGGCTGTTGTATCCGGCATGATCATTGGTGCCATTCTGATTGTTGCCACCAGCGAATCAGTGTACGCCGCTTTCAGGCAGTCATTTGGTTTGGGAATCGGTACGATGTTCAGAGAAGTTGGCACCGCTTACGGCGCGCTGCTGCAAGGTTCGCTGGGTGATCCTGTACGCATTATTAACGCGCTTCAAAGCGGTGATCCGCTCACCATTCGCCAGGCCGTAAATCCGTTCCTGGAAAGCCTCGTGGTAACAACACCCTATATCTTTGCCGGTCTGGCAGTTGCGCTGGGTTTCAGGGCTGGGTTGTTCAATATCGGTGTGGAAGGACAAATTTTCATTGGGGCTGCCTGCGCCGTATTTGTTGGGTATGCGTTGAAAGGCGTACCTGCTTATATTCACATGCCTCTCGCATTTCTGGCGGGTATGGCAGGCGGCGCTTTTTGGGCTTTTATAGCAGGTTTCCTCAAGGCTAAAACCGGAGCGCATGAGGTGATCAACTCGATCATGCTTAACTGGATTGCCTTCAGACTGACAGAGTGGCTGCTCTCTGGTCCGATGAATCGCCCGGGTGCTGGCGGTATGCCAATCAGTCCGATGATCGAACCAACAGCCCAAATACCCCAGTTCTTTCAAAATCCAATCCGCTTCCATCTTGGGTTTTTCATTGCGCTGGTCGTAGCTTACCTGGTGTTTGTACTGCTCTTCAAAACCAAGTGGGGATTTACCATGCGGACTGTAGGCGCGAATCCCAAAGCCGGTCAGTATGCCGGGATGAACCTCGCCGCGAATACCATGGTTGCCATGGCACTATCCGGCGCTCTGGCAGGGATGGCAGGTGCGAATCAGATCCTGGCAGTCAACCGCTCCATGGCAATTGGTCTTTCTTCAGGGTACGGCTTTGACAGCATTGCCCTGGCGCTTATCGGAAACAGCCATCCGGCGGGGGTTATTCTTGCCTCGCTGCTCTTCGGCATTCTCCGCAATGGTGCCACCCGTATGATGGTGGTGTCTTCCATTCCCATTGATATTGTCTCCATTGTTCAGGCACTTATTCTTATGTTTGTCGCCGCCCCGGCGATTATCCGGGCAGTTTACCGCATCAAGGTAAAAGATACCGGAGGAGCGATCTCACTCAGCGGCTGGGGAGGTAATAAATAATGGCTATCACAAACGTAATTGTTCATCGCAAGTTCCAGATGAAATCTCACACACGCCAATATGTGATGGGAGGATTCTTCATCCTGGTTGGGTTATTAATCTACCTCGTGTTTGCCAGTCAGATTTCACCAACATCAATGACAAAATTTGTTATGACTCCCGGTGGTATTGACCGCGGTGTCATGGGTGATTGGATCTTCCCTACCCAGGTTGCTTTATTCATCCTGATGGGGATCAGTCTCCTGGCAGGCATCTACCAGGTTGCCCGTGGATTTGCCGGTTGGACCAATCTGGTTCTCGGTTTGGTAGTTGCCGGTTTCGTTTTTTGTTTCCTTGCCTGGTCAGCCGCGGATAAGCAGCTTAACCTGGCAGGGATGTTGAGCAGCGCGGTATTGCTTTCAGTGCCGATTGTTCTGGCTGCTTTCTCAGGTGTTATTTCAGAACGTTCCGGTGTGGTCAACATCGCCATTGAAGGAATGATGCTGATGGGCGCCATGGTCGGTGCGCTGGTTGGCAGCGTTACCAAAAGCTCCTGGCTGGGTTTATTTGCAGCCATCCTGTCTGCCATGCTCCTTGCCTGGCTTCACGGCATCCTCTCCATCCGGTACCGCATCAATCAGATCGTCTCCGGTACGGTGATCAATATCTTCTCGACCGGAATGACATCCTTCCTATCGCAGAAGTTCATGCAACCGTACGAATTCCTGAATGCGCCCCCCATGTTCTCGCGTATTCCCATCCCGGTGCTGGCAGATATCCCCCTTGTTGGACCGTTGTTCTTCAACACAAACCTGTTTGTGTATGCCATGTTTATCTTCCTCATAGTCCTGCAAGTCTCTTACTTCAAGACCAAGTGGGGGTTGCGGATGCGCGCCGTGGGTGAACATCCTAAGGCGGCAGATACGTTGGGTATCAATGTTCTGAAAACGCGTTATGTGGCAGTGCTCCTCAGCGGCGCGATGGCAGGTTTCGCTGGCGCTTTCTATACCCTGGCTTCAGTGGGTCGCTTTGATGAAGAGATGACTGCAGGCAAAGGTTTCATCGGTCTGGCAGCCATGATCTTCGGGAACTGGACCCCCATCGGCGCCACTGGCGCAGGTTTCCTGTTTGGGTTTGCCGACTCGATGGCTTCGAAAGTATCGCTTATTGGCAGTAATATTCCGCCGCAATTTATGGCGATGCTCCCGTATATCGCCACCATGATCGTTCTGGCTGGCGTGGTGGGTAAGGGACAGATGCCCGCTGCGGATGGTGAACCCTACGAAAAGGGATGATTTGCTCGAGTTGATTATCGAGGAGACCGGAACATCGGTCTCCTCTTTTTGTTAATGTTTCATTTTTGTTACAAAACCGTTCACTCCGCATGACAAATACCTTGCATTTACCTTCGTTTTATTGACGCAATCTCTCTGGGTTTGTATAGTATATGCAGGTGTCAAAGATTCACGCCTGTGTTCATTTAATTGGATGAGTGACTATGTTAAAAAACATAAAAAATGCCTGGAAAAAAATACCTCCCCGCGGGCAGAGCCTGGTTGAATTAGCCTTGTTTTTCCCCATCATTCTGATGATGCTGTCGGGGTTGATTGAATTCGGATTCTTGCTCAACCAGTACCTGAACCTGATGGATGGTCCGCGCGAGGGTGCGAGGTTCGGAGTGGATATCTCGCCTTTCCTGGAACCCACGGACGATGATGACATTAAGTTCTACTCGAATACCGATCCCAACCATCCCGGAATTGCGCAAATCGTGCAGCAGGCTATTGTTCCATACGTATTAGATCCAACCAAAGATGATGTCCTCATCACGGTAGTCTCCATTAAAGATGGCGCCATCTACCGCCGGTATCCAGATGATGCGGGTGTCACTTCCACACCCGGCTATTTCAGCCTCAATAACAAGTATGCCACCCGCTTAACCGATGCACAAATATCATCCAAGCTGGTCGGCACCGCCCCAAAATCTGGCGCAGTATGCGTAGAGATGTTCTATAACTACAAGCAGGCTCTGGCTTTACCCTGGATCACCGTATTTGTTCCCGATCCAATCACCTTACACATGTTTTCCATAGCGCCGTTGCCTGCTGCAGAACCACCCGATCCAACCCCTGGACCATAAGAGAAGAATTATGAGAATAATGATTGAGAAACTGATCCGTAAATCTGAAAAAGGTCAATCCATTGTCTTAATTGCCCTGGTTTTTGTCGGCTTGTTGGCATTTATCGGCCTGACCGTGGATATGGGGGTGCTATTTGTATCTTATGGAAATCTGCGCCGCGCGGTGGATAACGCCGCTCTCGCCGCTGCCACCCAGATGCGTGATAACTACACCATTGCGCAATTGACCGATTCTGCCGCACAATTCCTGCGTCTGAACAATGTCGATGTTGATCCATCAACCGTGGATGTGGCGACCTGCGATCCATTGAACCCGGATATTGAGCTATGCCCCACTGACAAGCGCAAACTGGTGCGGGTAACCGCATCTGTGCCCGTCACATTCTCCTTCCTGCCGGTCATCGGATTCTACGAAACCCAGATTTCCGCCAAGGCGATCGCCGAAGCGGCATCCATGGATGTGGTCCTTGTGATCGATATCTCTGAATCCATGGCAGATGAAAGCTCTCCTGACCACCTGCGTGACCCGCAGAATTGTAACGCAGAAGATCCCACTGGCGCATCTGATCCTGGAGTGCACAAAATCCCGGGTGAATGTCATCCATTCGAAGAAGTAAAACAGGCTGCCGCAGCTTCTTTTGCCAACTGGGTTCTGAATAAGCCAGTGACAGAAGAGGAAGACCGGCTGGCGGTTGTGGTATTTTCCAACGGATGGGAAGCTGGGTACACGTATGGGAATAAAATCCCGAATAAAGGGACTGGTATTGTCTGCCCGGATGGGACCCGCGACAGTAATGGTTTGTGCGTCAACAGCCCCTGGATGAGCGATTATAACGAAGCTTACGATTTGATTACCAACCTTCAGGTCTATGAACGCGGTACCTGCCCGGTTCCCTGGATGGACGCTGATTATACCGGTGCATGTTCTGAGTACGCGGGTGCCCTGCCAACCGATTACATCGCCAATCAGTGCCCCTTCATGCAGGTTAACCCCAATCCAAACATCGCGGATGGTTCCACCTGCCAGACCACCAATATTGGAGGTGGACTGAAACTCGGCGCGTCCATGTTTGGTGTGGATATGCGTAAAGATGCTCTCTGGCTGGTAATTCTGCTCACCGATGGCGCCGCCAACGCAACCGAGGTCTCGCATGAGTCCGACCCCGAATACCTGAGTGCCGGTCACACCGTATTGCAGGAAATCAAGCTCTCCCTGCCGATCGGCTTCTGCCCGACCACGGGTGATATTCACATCGATAACGGCTGCCGTGACCGCGATGTCACCACCCGGCACAACTCTACCAGTTCAGAATACGATGCCGATGATTTCGCCCGGGATATGGCAGACCTGGTGAGCTGTGATGCGACTACACCCAAAGCCGGCTGTTCTCAGGCGGGGCAGGGCGCGGTCATGTTTGCAATTGGATTGGGAAAAACTGTGGTAAATGACTTCTCTCCTGCTAAAGCAACTTTAAGTGATACCGCTGGAAAACCATACGGCGATACATTATTACGGTATATTGGCGCGGTGGGAGATGATGGAGATCCATCCACCGATCCTTGCAATGGCACAGCATTAAATGCCGCCGGTTACAATTGCGGTAATTATTACTTCTCATCGTCTGGTTCTGGTTTGGATGCCGTCTTTACCCAGATCGCGTCCAGAGTGTTTACTCGGTTAGCCAAGTAGGAAGCGAGCGGAATTATGTGGAAAACACCAAAATTTGAATTACCATTTCTCAAGAAAAAACTCTCCGCCCAATCCATGGTGGAATTTGCCCTGGTTCTCCCGGTTCTGCTTGCGCTGATTTTTGGCATCATTGAATTCGGGCGGCTCTTCCAGGCATGGTTATCCGTACAAAATAGTGCCCGGTTTGCAGTCCGTTACGCAGTTACCGGTAACTATGACTTTGGATATTGTGATGATGCCGGAATAGCTTTAGTTGGTGAAGATGCTTTTACAAAATATGAAACGAATAATATCGTCTCAGCCGTAGATCCGGTTTATGCTGATACCTATGGCGGCGATCCGCAGGATTGCAAAATCCCCAACGCTTTCCAGACAGACTTGCGCGGACGAGCACCATTCAGTGGCATGGCAGGTAACGCCCAGCAATTGGCGGTATCCGAAGCAATTCAAAATATGACCGCGACACTGCAGGATTATGCCCGTTTGAACTCCATTCATGACATTACTGAAAAAGATGCTTTTGCCATTGCCATGGATCCCACGGTGCATGATGAGCATGAGTTAGGCTACTTTAATGTGATTGTCTATTCATCCCGGCTGATCGCGAATGGCGGCTCTGTAACGTTCTCTGATCCTGCCAATAATGTGTATTGGGGTGTTTCTCCCAATGAAGACCCGGGCGGACCAAGTGACCGGGTAGCCATCGGGGTCGATTTCAACCATCCGTTGATCACCCCCTTCCTGATGAGTGTCTGGCCGTACGTGCACCTGACCACGGTTCGTGAAGGCATCATTGAGAACTTCCGTTCTTCCAAGACCATCAATGTCGCTCCGCCCATCTCCATGCCCACCCCCACGGCATCCTTCACACCTTCCATCACCCCCAGCCCGACGAGCACCTTCACGCTGACGCCGACAAATACTCATACTCCCACGCCATCGCTGACACCCAGCAACACAGCAACGGCAACATCCACCTATACACCCTCTGTCACCAGTACACCGACATTTACGCAAACCCCATCGCGTACACCCACCCAAACCCGTACACCTTCCCTGACACCTACTATAAGCTGCGGAAATCTTTCCATGACCCTGGGTTTGGATGGCACCAACGTTTATCGCTTGCGTGCTACCATCCGCAACAATAATTCAGCCGCGATCGGTTTTGGCACGACTAGGGTGACCTGGAATAAATCCCAACCCAGCCAGGCTCTCTACCGCATGACTTTTATGGGAACCAGGTTCTATAATACAACCGATTACACCTCACCCACCGATGGCACTTATTCACCAGAGGTCATGATGGCTGGAGGCAGCACGGATAATCGCTTGATCATTTACTTCAATGGATTGGATTCCCGCGGTCTGGATGGTACATTCACCGTCAACGTCTCGCTGGATGAAGGTCGCTGCCCGCTGACAGCCACTTACACACGCACCGCCGCCACTGCCACCAATACCCGCACCCCAACCCGCACCTTCACTGCCAGCACCACACCCACCATCACGCGAACGCCGACCATTACACTGACTCCTTCCATTACACCCACGCCTTCGCGTACAAATACCCGTACACCAACATTTACCCGCACCCCGTCCCGGACACCTACCATCACCTATACGCCATCGAGGACACCTACCAGGACACTAACTCCCACCCGGTCTCCAACTCCGACGGCATCCAGGACGCCAACACGCACCCCCACGCCAACACGCTCACCTACACCAACTCAGGCGCCCACCAACACACCCACCAGAACCCCCACGCCTACCTACACTTACACACCGCGTGGATGCGGATCGGACTGCTAAACAGGACATACCGGAGTGGCGAAGAGCCACTCCGGTTTTTTGATATACAATTCTTTTATGCGTGAACTCAAACGGATTTTCTCCGGGCAAAATTTGTTCTTACTATGTGTCACGGTCTGGCTGGCAATCTATCTGGTCTTCGCGTCCAGCCACCCTTTCCCGGTAGTTTTTCATGTCAGCTACGCAATCGGTTTTCTGATTATTCCCACCCTCGCCGCGGTGTTTGGGTGGTATTTAAGCAACTACAAAGATCAGCCCAGGCTGGCATCCATCCTCCTGGCAGGTATTCTCGTAACCTCCCTCGTAGATGCTTTATTGTTCTTCATCCCTACTCCACCTCCACAGGGGCGATCCATCATTCTCTGGTTAAGTCTGGCGGGTGCGCTGCTCCTGGTTTTGTTCTGGATTCTGCAGCCCATTCTGCGCAGACGTGATTTTATCCGGGTCAAACTTCTGCTGGATATGGCAATCTCCACCGGAGCGATCTCTGTGCTCGCCTGGTTGCTTTTCATCCAGCCATCTCTGGCAGGAGCAGCAACTGCCTTTGATTCTTTTACATACACGCTGATTTTGATCGATATCGGTCTATTCGCAGTTCTCCTCAACA
>CAZRKL010000030.1:0-1236 GCA_964600595.1 uncultured Leptolinea sp. | reverse complement strand
TTTACATACACGCTGATTTTGATCGATATCGGTCTATTCGCAGTTCTCCTCAACATGGCGTTGATCGCGCTGCAGCCCGCCACCCAGCGCCAGATGTTTGTATTCCTTCTGGGTGTTCTTTTCCTGGCAGTTGCAGATATAACCATTAGCTTCAACCCCCTGCGTAGTTTACCGCCAGGCACCTCTCTGGATCTTGGCTACCTGATTGGATATTCTTTGCTGGCAGTATCACTGGTCTTGCAGACTAATCCAAACCAGAATTCATCCCGTGTCAATCAGGTCGCAGATCAAACCCTGGGTGAGCGAATCCAATCGGTTTTAGCGGTTGCCCTTTCGCTGGTACTGATCGGGTATTTGTTCGTCTTCTGGCGCATGGAGCGGGATATACCGCAAACCATCCTGGTTTTCAGTGCCATGGTCTGGTTGTTACTCATCGCCCGGCAGGGGGTGGCAGCGGGAGAATTTGAGCTGCAACAATATTCTCTTCTTTTTAACCAATCCGCTGAACCCGCTTTCTTATGCACTACCGACTATAAGCTAATGCTTGTAAACAATGCCATGCTTCAGATTTGCCAGGTGGATGGCGAAGATCAGCTCCTGGGAGAAAAGCTAACCCGCTTTTTGCCGGATTTGCCTCGTCAGAATGATCCACGAGAAAAGCCGGTAGAGCTTATCCTCACAACCCAAAAGCAGAACACATTGCCAATCGACATGGTTTTACAAACCGTTCAGCTGGGTTGGTTGCGCCGCAAGGTGGTAACAGGTGTAATTCATGATCTTACCGGGCAAAAACAGCAGCAAAACGAGTTGCGTGAGGCACTGGAAAATGTTAATCGGATCAAAGCGGAGCTGGAAGTTTTAAACAATGAGCTGGAAACCCGGGTGGCAGAAAAGACCAGCTCGCTCAGTTCAGCTTACCTCCAGTTGGAGGAACAGAACCGCCTGCTGCAGGATCTGGATCGGCTGAAATCAGATTTTGTATCTATGGTTTCTCACGAGCTGCGCGCCCCTCTCACCAACATCAGCGGGGGGATTGAGCTTCTCTTATCTGGAGGAAGGCGGCTGGATCACGACAGCAAGAATTCTCTGAAACTGGTGCAAAACGAGATCATCCGATTAACCCGGATCGTGGAAAACATATTGGATCTCTCCGCGCTGGATGCCGGGAGGATGCCCATCTATCCTGAGCCCATCCACTGGAAGAATTTAAAATCCATAATTGGAGAATCCGCCCGC
>CAZRKL010000029.1:0-20968 GCA_964600595.1 uncultured Leptolinea sp. | reverse complement strand
GATTATGTGCAGCTGCCTGCAAATTACGGTTCACCCGAATATTTCTCCCGCCCAGATGTTGCAGCCATTCGGCAAACGGTGCATGACACGCTGCACGAACTGGATAACCGTACAAAGTTCTCAGAAACATTGGCCGACCGCTGGGTGTTCATTAAACCCAATCTGGTAAGTGTTTATCACAACCTCGGTCTGAAAGATAAAGAGTATCCAGAATCAACCGATCCACGGGTAATGGATGCGGTTATTTCATTTTTCTATCAATTCACCAGAGATATCGTCATCATCGAATCATCAGGCAAGGGGATGCCTACCCGTTTGAGCTTTCGCCTATCCGGCCTGGATCGCGTTGCTCGTTATTATGGCATCCGTTGCGTGGCGCTGGAAATGGAGCCGGTCACCCGCTACATCCTCCCCAAAGCCGAGGTAATGAAAGAGGTGTATCTGCCCAGCATCATGGATGAAGTTGTGCAGGGTAAGGCTTTCTATGTATCAGTGCCCAAGATGAAAACCAATCTATATACCGGAGTTACGCTTGGCTTCAAGAATGCGATGGGGATTCTTCCTTATAACCTGCGCATGCGAAACCACAACCATATGCTCGATAAAAAGCTGGCAGATCTTCTCTATCTCATAGAAGCCGATTTATCTATTATTGATGGCATTATTGGCGGGGAAGGGAATACTCCTGCTCCGGTGGATCCTGTTCTTTCGAATGTCATCATCTGCGGAAATAATACCGTCGAGACAGACCGCTGCGCCACCCGGTTGATGGGGATTAACCCAACTGATATCAAGCTCATCAACGAAGCTGACGCCCGCGGATTCAATGATGAAGATGTGAAGATCATTGGCGATCAAAAAGTGATCCCTTTCCGCAGGGCAAATCCATCCTTGATAGATGCTGAATTCAAGCGAGATTTTCCCAATGTAACAACGCTCATCGGTTTCTCGGGACACGGTCTTCCTGAAATCAGCGATCCGGCGCAGGTAACCCCTGAATTAGTACAACAAATGGAAAGAATTTGCGCTGGCGGTTGTTTTGCCGCCGCTAAAACAGCATTTGAAGTCATGAAATATTCCCGGGGTCTATACCGGAATTTTGCTTTCACCATGATTCTGGGTTGGGGCACCCGCATAAACGGAGATGTGTGGTACTTTGACCGGCAGGGGAAAGCGTACAATCTCGAAACGATCCAAAACCTTCCGGGAAAAAAGCTCACCCTGGGTGAATGTACTTCCAAACTGAAACCTTATTGTGATGTCAATGGGGAAGGATGCAGCAGCCACACCAGCACCATGATCAGTATCTTTAAAGCAGCCGAAAGGGAAATACCCTTTCTCTCAGTAAAAAACAAACATCTTTTATCTGTTTTGTGGGAGACACTCAGGATCTATTTTGTTCGATTGGGTTTAATGTTACGCGGTGCATGGGTAGACTGTCCGTATGACACCCGGGATATAATCTATCCAATTCCAGACCTGTCAGAGAATCAGCTCAGAGAAAACTGGCTCGCACTCCCGCTGCCTTCATTAAAGGGAAAAACACTGTGGAGAGAAATCCGCTCCATGAAAATTCTATGAACTAAATGAGTTTTCCCTTTACTGCTCTGCGCCCCTTAGCGTTCATCTCGTACATCAATTTCAATCCAATTAAGGCAAGCTCGGGTTCCACGCGTGTAATCACATTTGTTTCTGCCGCAATCACCGGCGCGAGTCCACCCGTGGCAATAACCGGCGCGTCCACCCCCAATTCATTCTGCATGCGCTTTACCAATCCTTCAACAAGGGAAGCAAACCCGTAGACCAATCCTGCTTGTAGTGATTCGATCGTGTTCTTACCAATGGCATGTTTGGGCTTGGAGAGAGCTACCCGCGGCAGGGTCGATGTTGAAATAAAAAGTGAGTTAGCACTGGTCACAATACCGGGTGCGATTGCCACACCAGAAAGGTCTCCCGATTGATCTACAGCAACCACGGTGGTTGCCGTGCCCAATCCGATAATGATCGCCGGGGCGCCAACCAGGTGTCGGGCAGCCAATGCGTTCATAATCAGGTCAGAACCCACCTCACCCGGGTTATCCGTCTTTACCTGAATTCCGGTAATGGTATCCCCTTCAGGCATGAGTGGGTCGATCTTAAAATAGCGTTTGCAGAGCTCTGCAAACTCCTGGGTAAGTGAAGGTACAACAGAAGAAATTGCGCATCCGGTAATATGGGAAGGGCGCACGCCCTCTGTAGAGAACAGGTCAAGGAGTAACATGGCATATTCATCCGCCAGGTCGTTGCGGTCGGTGCTGATCCGCCAGGAACAACAAAGTTTATCCTGATTGAATAATCCAAGTTTTATGTTGGTGTTTCCGATATCAACACAGAGTAACATACGCATCCTCCAGAATACGGCTTCAATTAATCATACCCGATTGGACCAAATCGGGTCAATAAAAAGTCCTCTCTGGAAGACTTGCAAAATCTTATTCTCCTGTAAAATTAAGATATCGCAAGGAAGAAGGTTCCTCCTTCACGAACCTGAATTCCGATCCATCTACTTTTTTCAGGAGGAATTACATGTTTCACACTATCATTATCGTTGGCAATCTAGGCCGGGATCCGGAAATGCGGTATACGCCCTCTGGGCAGCCGGTTACTTCATTCAATGTTGCCACAAACCGAACCTATACCGGCAACAATGGTCAAACTGTCAAAGAGACAATCTGGTTTAAAGTGAATGTCTGGGGCAAACAGGCTGAATCATGCAACAATTATCTCCGCAAAGGAAGTAAAGTGTTGATTGAAGGTCGTCTCCAGGCAGATGCGAACAGCGGTGGTCCACGGACTTTTTCGCGCCAGGATGGTACCACCGGGGCAAATTTTGAAGTGGTAGCCAGCCAAATCCGTTTCCTCACCCCCAAAGTGGGGGATGATGATGGCATGGTTGCCGGCGGCGCTACCCCTGATTATGCTCCAACCAGCGGTGAAGAAGAAATACCCTTCTAAACACAGCAAATCAAAGGAATAAATCATATGAACGCAGCGAATCCTCCACCTCCGCTGCGGATTGAGCCATCTGAAGGGCTTACCCCGCAGTATACAAATTTGGTCAGGTTGTCGCATTCCCCCATGGAATTTGTTCTCGATTTTGCGCGTATCCTCCCCGGCGAACCTGGCGCAAAATTACTTGAGCGCATGGTTATGTCGCCCACAGGAGCAAAATTGCTGCTTCGCGCACTCGTTGAGAATATCACACGGTTTGAAAACACTTTTGGTGAGATTATGGTCCCAACAGCCGGTCATCTGGCAGAAGAACTTTTTAAACCCCCAGCACCACCAGCCAACCCGCCGGAGGAATCATAATGGAAGATCTGGAACAAATCGCGGATCGAATCCGCGCTGAATTTGAATCGCGGAACACAGCAAGAGATGAGGCGCTGGCTGTCTGCCGAATTCTTACCCGGCACGCATCGCACGCCATCCGTGCCATTCATCGCAGTGACACAGAAGAAGCCCGCTCGCAGTTAAATGAAGCTGATCTTCTGGCTGAAAAACTGCGCACCTCTCTTGCCAGTTATCCAGACTTGTTCTTTTCAGGTTACACCCAGGATGCGTTGAAAGAATACTCGGAAGCACATATTACCTGCGCGCTGATCCAGAACCATCCATTGCCGAAGCCCGAAGAACTTCGTGTGGAGAACGCCACCTACCTGAACGGATTGGCAGAAACGGTTGGCGAATTGCGCCGCCGTTGTCTGGATATCCTGCGCCAGGGATACAATCAGGAGGCAGAGCGCCTGCTGAGCTGTATGGATGATATTTACTCGGTGTTGGTCACCATGGATTATCCTGATGCAATCACTTTTGGACTGCGCCGTCACACCGATCTCGCGCGTGGAATTGTAGAACGCACTCGAGGTGACCTGACTATCAGCCTGCGTGAACAGCATCTTGAAAGTGCGCTGGCTGATCTCAGCCGAAAATTGGAAGAGTCTTAATCCAATGCGAATTATCCGAGCATCTGAGGTAAATTCATACCTCTTTTGTCGTCGCGCCTGGATGTATCGTCTACAGGGCATTCAACCCTCAAATCAACAGGAATTGCAATCTGGATCTGACATGCATTATCAGCATGGCAGGAAGGTGGTTAGCTCGCGACTATCTGCTTTGTTCGCGTGGGTATTCTTAATTGCTGCGCTCGTGATCGCGGTAACTATCTGGTTGAGGTAGGGGAATGACCTGGGTTATCCTCCTTCTAATCCTGGCTGCCGGGTTATGGCTCTTATCAATTTGGCTACGCCGCCAAACGGGTTTACCGGGGGGGGAAATTATCTCATCCGATATGCATATGTGGGGAGCCCCGGTCGAAAAACCTCTTTTCGATGGCAGTCTTGGCATCACTGGAAAACCTGATTATCTCATTCGAAAAGGATCAGAAATCATCCCGGTTGAGGTTAAATCTTCCCGTCCTCCGCGTGCTCCATACGATGCTCATATTTTTCAATTGTCCCTATATTGCCTGCTGGTGGAAAAAGTATATCAGCGCACACCAGGGTATGGTCTCATACACTACCCCGGGCGTACGTTCTCCGTCCCATTTACAAATGAATTGCGCGAGTCAACGCTGAACCTGGTTTCGGAAATGCACAGACAGGAGAACGGAAAAAACATTCCACGCAGCCATACTGATTCATGGAAGTGCGCTAGCTGCGGCTATAAAGATGTTTGTGATCAGAAAATTGCATGAGTAAGCATTCAGACAACCCACAACCAGCATCACGGAAAACCGACCGTGATGTTTTTTTATTTAGGTTTTACTGAAGATCTCTATTCAGAATACTATACTCATTTCAAGAAAAGACCTCATACCTTAATCAATAATGCTCATCTCACACAGGCATGCGCCTGATCTCTTCAGCGCGTGCCTGAATTCCTGCTCATTGGAGGGGTTATGAAATTCATCAACAATCAGAAAATTGCGTACAAGATCTCAGGGGGATTTATCATAATCATCCTGATCCTTCTAATTGTGGGGGGGTACGCTTCGTATCTGGCACAAGATCTAAGCAGAGGTTTTGATGAGGTCTTGACCAGCCAGTTTGCCAACGCTGAAACCCTGGGTCAGCTCAAAACCTCTCTCGAAAAGATTCGCGCTGAATGCGTCCGTTATATCTTTACAGCCGACAGTCGATTTGAAGCAAAACTCGTGATCGAGTCTGAATTTACCATGGTAGATGGCATTCTGAATGACATTGACCAGCTCTACACCAATCTCAACAGAGAAAATCCACTAGTGGATATGAATGCTTCCTGGGAAAAAATGAAAATTGCCCAATATGACATCCTTACTCTGGTTGATCAAGGTGAAATTCGTGAGGCAAAGAATAGAATATCAGATGATGGAAATTGGCTGATCACCTGGCAGCAAGCAAATGATACAGTCAACAGGTTAATGGATGAGAACCGTAATTCACTCCAACAGGAATCGGGGCTCGCCAGACAAAAAGCTCGAAATGGATTGACCTTTAACATCATCCTGATTCTGGTCGGCGCTGTTCTGGCAGGAGCTTTTGCTTACCTTATTACAACAAGTTTAAATGGACCACTTCGCCTGATGTTAAATTCCATGACATTGCTATCTCGTGGAGATCAGAACAGGAATTCCGATAAGCGGGTCACAGCTGATATCACAGATCGCAAAGATGAAATTGGCGCTTTCGGACGCGCTTTCATTGGGATGAGCAATTATTTGTTGGGAATGGTTGACCACGCCACTCATATTGCTGATGGTGATCTTACCATACAGGTAAACCCGTATTGTGATAAAGATGAATTGGGAATCGCGTTTCAACAAATGGTTAGCCAGTTAAACCATTCAGTAAAAGCAATCACAGAAAATGCCGCCAGCGTACAAAATTCATCTGCTTTGTTGGCGGCAACTGCAGACCAATCTGGAAAAGCCACCGGGCAGATAGCCGCAACAATTCAACAGGTGGCGCATGGTACCACACAACAGTCAGGATCTATCCAAACCACTGTTACTTCTGTCGAAGCACTTGCTCATGCAATTGACTCGGTTGCACGGGGAGCGCAGGAACAATCACTCAGTGTATCCCGTTCTTCTGTTCTGACCGCAGACCTGTCCACCGCAATCCAACAGGTTGCCGGAAATGCAGAAGCGGTCGTAAATCAGTCAAATCAGGCATCCATGTCTGCCCGAACAGGGAGTGAGATCGTGGAACAAACGGTTGCTGGTATGCAGAAAATTCAAGAAAAGGTGGGTTTGTCCGCTCAAAAAGTTCAGGAAATGGGCAATAGATCCAATCAGATTGGAGAGATCATCAGCACGATTGAAGATATTGCCTCCCAGACAAATCTTCTCGCATTAAATGCTGCCATCGAAGCAGCCCGTGCCGGTGAAGCAGGGAAAGGTTTTGCTGTTGTAGCAGATGAAGTGCGTAAATTAGCAGAGAGATCCTCACTTGCAACACATGAAATAGCCGATCTGGTGAAAGCCATTCAAAAAACGGTAACAGATGCCGTTTCAGCAATGAATGAAGGATCCAGCGAAGTGGAAGCTGGTGTCAGTAAAGCCTCTCAGGCTGGTTCTGCATTACAGGAAATCTTAACAGCGAATGAAGCAGTAAACCAGCAGGCATTTTTAGCAGCAGATGCCGCCAAACGGATGGAGGCATCTGCCAAGGAACTGGTTGATGCCATTAATACGGTTTCTGCGGTAGTAGAAGAAAATAGCGCCGCCACAGATCAAATGGCAAGTTCGTCCAATGAAGTTACCGAATCCATTGAAAATATTGCCTCAATTTCCGAAGAAAACTCAGCTGCTGTTGAAGAAGTCTCCGCTTCAGCAGAAGAGCTGGCTGCGCAGGTGCAGGAAGTAACCGCGTCGTCACAGGAACTAGCCCGCCTGGCGGAAAAGCTGCAATCAGTGGTGGCACAATTTAGGGTATGAAAGAACAAGGATAATAACAACACCGCTGGATACAACCAGCGGTGTTTTCTTTTGCCAGTTAGTATTTCTCAGATTCAAACTTCTTCAATCAGGCTATAATTATTTGCATATGGCAACCGAAACCAAACCTCCCTCCAATGTGGTGATTCTTGCCCATCCATCCATTCCACAGGCTTTACAGGAAGCGCATCAGATCAGCTCATTCCTGAAATCCAAAAATGTTGAATCCTGTGTAGGCGTTCTGGATGATGCAGAACTTCGCCGGCAGGTAGAATCAGGAGATTGCGATCTTGTCATTCTCCTGGGCGGAGATGGCACTGTCTTGCGTGCCGGGCATATTTGTGCCAAATCAGACGTACCGATTCTTGGTATCAACTACGGCCGCTTCGGTTTCCTGATGGAAATCCAGCGGACAGCCTGGCGCAGTTACCTGCCCCGTCTGCTTCGTGGTGATTTCAGGTATGAAAAACGGATGATGCTGCATGCTGTTCATTGGCGTGGAGATCAGATCCTGGGCGAATGGGAAGTGCTCAATGAAGTCGTTGTATGCCGCGGGCAGCTGGTTAAGCCATTGCATCTCTCGGCATCAGTAGATGGGCATTTTCTCACCACTTATGTCGCGGATGGTTTAATAGCGTCCACGCCTACAGGTTCAACAGCTTATGCCCTGGCTGCCGGAGGTCCGATTCTACCGCCTGAATTACGGAATATACTGCTGATACCGGTTGCCCCCCACCTCACGGTTGACCGCGCCATCATCCTTTCGGAGGGCGCGCGCGTGAGTATCTGTGTAAAAAATGATCATCCAGCTGTTCTCAGCCTGGATGGGCAACATCCGATTACCATTGATCAGGATGACCGTGTGGAAGCTTACGCGGGTGACCACACACTCAGGGTTGTCCGCTTTCAAGATGCGGGATATTTCTATCGCAGTCTCATGTCACACATGGAGCAAAATCCTTCAACGGGAAAAAATCGATGACCGAAACCAACACTGAAACTCTCACCTGCGCAAACCATCCTGACCGTGAAACCAGTCTGCGCTGCAACCGCTGTGAAAAACCAATCTGCCCCAGATGTGCGATCCTCACACCCACTGGTTACCGGTGCAAAGAATGTGTGCGCGGGCAACAAAAAGTGTTTGACACAGCCATCTGGTACGATTATCCATTCGCATTTATTTCGGCTTTTCTGCTGAGTTTGCTCGGGAGTTACATTTCGAGATTTTTCGGTTTTTTTACCATCATTCTTGCTCCAATTGTGGGTATGTTGATCGCTGAAGCGGTCAGATTTGTCATCCGGAAACGAAGATCTAAGTGGCTTTATATCACCGCAGCGGTGGGAACCGCCCTGGGCGGACTATCCCTGATGCTTCTCCCAATTACTTTCCTCTTGTTTTCGCTATTCGGTGGTGGGAATTTAGCCACTCTGGGTGGGACCGGTCTATCGTTAGTCTGGCAAATCATTTATCTATTTCTGGTCACATCAACCATGTATTACCGCCTGAATGGGATATCCATCCGTAGATAATATGCTTAACCGATTACTTATTACAGACTTCGCCATTATCGACCGTCTGGATTTTGAACCAGGAAACGGACTGGTCATTTTAACAGGTGAGACGGGTGCCGGTAAATCCATTATCCTGGATGCAATTCAAACCATTTTAGGCAGTCCGGCAGATACTACTTTCATTCGGGCAGGCGCATCCAAAGCTCGCCTGGAAGCGTGGTTCTCTTATGATTCTCGTCAAAATAATCTTGAGCAACTCCTCAAAGAGCAGGATCTGTGGGAAGAACCCGGTGTCCTGACCATTGAAAGAGAAATCCGTTCAGAGGGGCGAAGCTCAGCCCGGATAAATGGACATTCTGTTAACCAAAGTATTCTGAGGGAAGTAGGCAGTTCCCTGGTGGATATTCATGGTCAGTCTGAGTATCTCTCTCTCCTCAACACTAAATCCCATCTGGCTTTATTGGACCGGTATGCAAAAAATGAGGCTGTGCTGCAGGAATATCAGTCTGCCTATCAGTATCTGGTTGCCATCCGTAAAGATATGCGGGAATTACAGCGCCTAGAACAGGAAGCAGCCGCAAGAATCGAGCTGATGCAATTCCAACTAAATGAAATAGAGATCGCCCGCTTGAAAGAAGGTGAAGACTCAGAATTAGAGGCCGAACGAACCCGCCTGGCGAATTCAGAGAATCTCGCTTCTGCCACGCAAGAGATCCTCGCGATTTTGGAAGAATCCCCAACGGAATCTCCTTCTGTGGATGACCTGCTCGGTAAGGTTCAACATCTCATGCAAACCCTTACCCGGGTGGATGAGTCGCTGGCGCCGCAGGCTGAACAATTGGAATCCATTTTAGTAAATGTGTCTGACCTCGCCAGGGAGATTCACCAGTATTCAGATCAAATTGAATTTAATCCTCGCAGACTCGTAGAAGTAGAAGAGCGTCTCCAACTAATCCAGAACCTTAAGAGAAAGTATGGCGGCAGCATCCCTGATGTGATGAAGTACGCGGAAAAGACCAGCCAGACATTGGAGAACATTTCCAGAAGTGGAGAAAGGCTGGCAGAATTAACAGCTGCCGAAATTCTCGCCCTTGAAAAGACAACTCAATTAGCCCAAAAACTGAGCCAAACCAGGGAATACGCGTCTGCAACTTTAAGTAAGGCTGTAGAACTCCAATTGGCAGACCTAAAAATGAGCGGAGCGAGATTCCAGGTAAGCATGGATCACCATTCTGATGCGCAGGGAATTTCTTTAGAAGATGGCAGACGGGTGGCTTTTGATATGCATGGATGTGATGCGGTTGAGTTTTTAATTGCCCCCAATCCGGGAGAAGGATTAAAACCGCTCGTAAAAATTGCTTCTGGTGGTGAAACATCCCGCCTGATGTTGGCGTTAAAGAATGTTCTTGCGTCTGAAGATCCAGTTTCAACACTCATCTTTGATGAAATTGACCAGGGGATTGGTGGACGGGTAGGCGCTATAGTTGGTAAAAAACTCTGGGAACTTTCCAGATCGCACCAGGTATTTTGTGTAACTCACTTACCTCAACTGGCGGCATATGGAACTGCCCATTTCCGGGTACAGAAGACCACCCATGAAGGAAGAACGACTACAACTTTGATCCCTCTTCATGGGGAAGAGCGAATTTTAGAGTTAGCCGCAATGTTGGGCAGCAATAGTGAAAGCACGGTTCAATCTGCTAGAGAGTTATTAGATACTACAACTGAAGACACAAATCTGGGTTCATAGAACCATGGATATGCTCCAGATTTCCCTTTTGGGCAGCCCGCAAATCACCTGGAAGAATCAACCATATACCATTCCCAGACGCACATCGCGGGCTCTTCTATTTTTCCTCGCCAGTCATCCATCGCCCGTACCGCGCAGTCAAATTCTGACCACCTTTTGGTCAGAATCCAGTGAAAAAGCAGCCAGGGCACAATTGCGTGACCATTTGGGTAAACTGCGATCCAGTCTGCCCATTCCAGATATGCTCCTGGCTGATATCAATCAGGTATCAATAAATTTCGATTTGGTACAGGTCGATGTTGTCGATTACCTCAAGGCTCTGAATAAGATCGGGCGGACACCCTGGAAAAATCCTGACACCCAACCTTTGTCTGATGATCTATACCAGCTCATGGCACATGCCGTTCGCCAATGGCGGACATCCAGCTTTCTAACAGGTATTTCCATTCCAGATACGATCGCTTTGGATGATTGGATATCTGAAACCGAACAAAACCTGTTGATCACCCGCGAGAATCTTCTCCAGCGTTTGATTTCCCATTGCGAAGCTATTCAAAGCCCGATTGCCATTCTTGAGTGGATTCGTTCTGCAATCATCACCGATCCTTATAACGAAGAGCTGCATATAAAACTGATAAAATCGCTGGCTATTTCGGGCAATCTGGGAGAAGCGCTCAAACACGGCAACAACGTCAAGCAAATATTCGAACGTGACTTATCTGAAAAACCGTCACCCCAATTTTTTGAATTGCTGGATTCCCTGAAGCGAAACGATAAGAAGAAGGATTTAAACCATACAGCCGCGCATCAAAACGATCTGGCTGTCTTTGTAGGTCGTGAAGAAGAAATTCATCAGCTGTTGGTTTCTGAAGAAAGTGGAAAGGTTTCTATCGTTCTGGGTGAAACGGGTATTGGAAAAACCCGATTAGTACATGAATTCTTTCACCGCTCATCCAGAACTAACCGCCTGCTGGTAGCCCCGAGTTATTTCTCTACGCACGGAATTCCTTTTCAACCACTCATCGCCATGGCCAGATCAGACCTGGAATCTCAGGGGCTTGCCCGTCTGAGGAACGAAGACAGGCTGAAGCTGCTGTCCTTAGACGCAACCATTAATCCGATTTTGTATAGAGATTCTGCAAGTGAAATTCCAGATGATACGATCATCCCGGTCAACGAATTATTTCTGAGATACTTTCAGGTTCTGACTGAAAATAAGAAAATCTTATTGCTGCTGGATGATTACCAATGGGCAGATCAGGCAACCATTCAGTTGATTATGCTTCTGATAAGCCGGAAACTCATACCCCAGAGAATAAACCTGATTATCACGAGTGACATGAGCCGTCGGCACAAAGGACAGGATGAGTTGATTATGTTCCTGGAAGACAGGGATATGCTCTCGCGAGTAATGCCCAGGCAATTCTCAACCTCGGAAGAGAGTCTACTCGTTGAAAACATTTTGGGAAAAAAGCTTAATCAAAACCAACTGGAAGTTCTACATTCTCACACAGATGGAAACCCCCTCCTTGTCATAGAAACCACCCGCAGCCCTTACTTCTCTGATTCTCAGTTATCTGGTTTGCCCGGCATGGCAGCAATTCCCAGAAATATTCATTCATTCTTGCGGGAACGTTACAACCACCTGTCGCCCGATCTAAAACAGGTACTATCCATTTCTGCGATTTTTGGAGCTCCCATCACTATCGATCTGATTGAAGAGGTCACGCAGATTTCTCCTGATGGTATCGTGGAGGCGGTTGAAGAGCTGGAACAAATGGGCATTTTTAAGTCGGTAGAACAATCATCATCGCACACTATCGCATATCATTTCGGACAAAACATATTTAAAGAAGTCATTTTGATGGAATTAAGTCCAACCCGAAAACGCTATTTGCACAGGAGAATTGCCCAAGCTCTAAAACAAACACCATCTCAACCAGATAATTCACGTGCAGCGTTGCTCGCATTTCACCACACCTCCAGCGGAGATCTGATAAGTGCATTTAATGAATGGAAAAACGCAGCAAAATTTGCCCGCAGGTTGTCTTCTCCCGCAGACGCGGTACACGCTTATCAGGAAGCTGAATCTTTGCTTCCATTAATCGAATTACAGCTGGATGATCACACAATCCAGCGCTTTTATGGCGATTGGGCTAACCTCGCTTATGAAATGCAAGATACTGACAATCTCAAACAGGTAAGCGCTGCCATCGGGAAGATCGGTGAGAGACGGTCATCCGCTCTATTGCTGGGGTCAAGCCATTTCTTTTCAGCCTTGCATAAATTTTCCACCCAGGAATACTACGAGGGGCTGATTATTATTGATCAGGCAATCCGATATCTGGCGGAATCCGAAGATCTGGTTGTTTTATTGCAGGCACTCGACCGAAAGTCTAAGTTTTTATATCTGCTAAACCGTTTCAATGAGGCGAAATTTGTCCTTGAAGAAAACATTGCGATGCTGCCAGGGCAATTGGATAATGAATTGCTGGCAATCGCTTCTGGGTTGTACCATGATTATGCCTATATGCTCATCATGATGGGGTCGCCTGCGCTGGGGATGGAGTTCGCTGAAAAAGCGCAACGCGCCTACATTGCTGCCAACGATCTGGATGGACAGGCAAGAGTATTTGCGCAAATGGCAATATGCTCGGTTTATTCCAGCGAAAACATTAAAGCCGAACAGGAAGCAGAATTAGGGCTCAATTTAGCCCGAAAAACTGAACATTTGCGAATGCAGACAACCATTTCCACCTATGCTGCAATTGCAAAAGCCTGTCGCGGAAAAATGGATGAAGCCTGGGATTTGGCTGAACAATCAAAGTTGACCAGCCATACCATTCAATTTCCCGATATCGCTGCATTCAGTTATCAAACCCAAGGGGATATCTGCCGATATTTAATCGATTACGCGGAAGCAGCAGATCTATACAAAATGGGGCTAAAATCTGGGGTGGAGGGATTTCACAAAAGTGATTTGCTCTCCAGGCTGGGCTTAGCAGT
The DNA here is from genome assembly GCA_964600595.1 of uncultured Leptolinea sp. Lineage (GTDB taxonomy): Bacteria > Chloroflexota > Anaerolineae > Anaerolineales > Anaerolineaceae > DAIOEK01. Next base: position 7,742 of record CAZRKL010000029.1, on the reverse strand, counting down.
TGGCTTACAGGGAAATTTAACTCAGGGATTTGAGCACCTCGATGAAGCTTATAAATTGTGCACCGATTTTCAGATCGGCAGTTACATCCTGGTAACCAAAGTGCATTACTACATTCTTGATCCATCCAGACCCAAACTTGAGTCAGGTGAGGCTGATTTACGCGAGCTACTAAAGGAAGCAGAATTAATAAAACTGACTTCGTATGCCAGTATTATTCAATTACTTTTATGCCGACTGGCATATTACCGGGGGGATCTACATACAGGCGCGGATTTATTCCACACGGCAATCCATGCCCCAATTCAAATTGAAGGTATTTGGCCCAGCCTGATCTACCAGATATTACTGCAAAACCCGCCAGAAAGTGTACCCACTGAAACCAGGTTATTCTGGAAAACGACAGCATTACAATACCTGGATGCGATAGCTTCTGCGTGCAATTCTAAACCCATGAAAAAGCGATGGCAGTTATTTTTCAACACCATCGACAAAATTGATTGCAGAGACTGATTTTGTCTACTTTTTGTCTACGGATGGGTGGTATATTTACACCAATAGATAGACAGTTTCTTCGCAAGGCAAGGGGCCTTGCGGGAAGAAGTCGATTGTGTTCTCGTCCCACACTATCGACTTCTTTGTTTTAATCCGTGCTCAGATGAACTACCGTGACCCCATCTCCGCCTTCGGATTCCATGCCGGTCTCAAAGCGTTTCACAACCGGAGATGCTTTCAGCGCGTCGCGGATTACCTGCCGCAACCTGCCTGTTCCTTTGCCATGAATGATCCGCACAAAAGGCATGCCGTTACTGTATGCTTCATCCAGATAACGGTCCACCCGGTCAAGCGCGTCTTCAGCCCGTTCGCCGCGTAAATCCAATTCCATCATCACGGTTCTGGCAGGCGCCGGCGCGGAGGATTTCTTCGCTGGCGGGGCGGGTATGGGTTTCTCGGGTTCCACCTCGCCGGTTCTGCGTAATTCTGAGATCTTCGCGCGCAGGTGCAATCGACCCACCAGCACCTCAGCTTCTTCACCGGAAATTTCTTCTACGATACCCTGCATACCCAGATTACCTACGATAACTTTGGTGCCTTTTTTGATGGCGGTTTTTTGTACCGGCATGATCCGTGCTTTTGAATCGGCTATGGATTCAGCGATCACTTCCACATCTTTCGCTTTCTGCTGAAGACCCTTCACCTCATCCAGCGGCATTTTCAGACGCGCCAATTCTTTACGGATTTCTTCAATTTCCCTTTTTAATTCAAAGAGTTCGTCTTCTGCCTTTGTGCGCGCGGAATCCAGGTACTTTTCGCGTTCCAGCTCAATTTTCTCCGCCTTTGCGCGCCACTCTTTTTCAAACGCGAGCGCCTGTTTCTGAGCCAGTTCCGCTGCTTCGCGCGCTTCTCTGGCGGCGGACCGTTGGCGGTATATTTCATCGAGCAAGTCTTCAGAACGCAGTTCATCCGGGTGGATGGTGCCCCTTGCCAGCTTGATAATCGATTCCGGCAAACCCAGCTTTTCGGCAATGGACAATGCGTTTGACCTGCCCGGCAAGCCCAGCAACAGATGATACGTGGGTTTCAGTGTCTGCAGATCAAACTCGAGGCTCGCGTTGATCACGTGCCGGGTGTTGTGCGCGAAGGCTTTCAATTCCGGGTAATGGGTCGCGACCATGCAGGTAACCTGCAGATCAATCAGATGCTTGACAATTGCCATTGCCAGCGCAGCGCCTTCCTGCGGATCGGTGCCTGCCCCGAGTTCATCGAGCAGGACCAGGGAATACGAATCAGCCTTCTTCAGAATCTGGATGATGTTGGTGATATGCCCCGAGAAGGTGGACAGGGACTGTTCGATGGATTGTTCATCACCGATATCGGCGAAGATATCGTCAAACACGCTGATCTTCGAGCCTGACAGCGCGGGGATGTGCAAACCCGACTGCGCCATGATTGCCAGCAAGCCGATGGTTTTGAGCGTGACGGTCTTCCCGCCGGTGTTGGGACCGGTGATGATCAACGAAAATGTATCCGTGTCCAGCTCCAGATCGATGGGTACAACCTGCGCCGCGTCGAGCAGCGGGTGGCGGGCACGGATGAGCTGTATGGTACTGCCCGGATGCCCTTCATCTTTCCGCCTTTTGATCGGCACCAATATGGGTTCAGAGGCGGTCAGGTTATCTGCATACCGCGCCCGGGCAAGGATGAAATCAAAATCGGCGATTACCTTTATCACCTGGCGAATCTCTTCATTCCCGGCGCTGATGACCCGGGTTAATTCGGTCAGGATACGCCGTTCTTCATCCCGTTCTGCGAGCTGCAATTCTTTAAACTGGTTGTTCAACTCCATCACCACCAACGGCTCCACGAACAGGGTCGCCCCGGAGGAGGATTGGTCATGCACGATGGATTTGATCTGCCCTTTGTACTCGGAGCGCAAAGGGATGACGTAGCGGCCTTCCCGCTGCGTGATGATCGGTTCCTGCAGCATGGGTCCGTTGCGCGGATCGTTAACCATCCGTTCGAGTTTGCTGAGCAGCCGGTCGTGGCAGATCTTTACATCCCGGCGGATGTCTGCCAGGCGGTCTGACGCGGCATCCAGAATATCGCCGTGGTCGGAGATGGTTTTCGAGATCTGCTCAATCACACCGGATGGGATGTGCAACCCCGAGACGACCTGCAGTATTTCTGGAATTTCCTCGCGGTATCTTTCGAGTTGACGCAGGGTGTCGCGGGCGATGATGAGCGACTGCTTGATGAGCAGAAAATCTTCCGGGAGGAGCACCCCGCCCCGGGCAGCCAGATCACACTGCCTGCGGATGTCTTCCATGCCGGAGACGGAAATATCAAAATTGGAGGAAAGCAGCCAGCGCGCTTCACTCGTCTGCCGCTGCCATGTGCCAGCCAGGGCAATATCACGGGTGGGGCGGATTTTTTCAGCCAGTTCTCTTGAAGCGGAAAAACTGGTACATTCAGCGAGGGCGCCGCGGATTTTATTGAATTCCAGTGTTTGCAGGGTTTTTTCGTTCATAGGATTAAGAATATCATGAAAAACTGGTTCGGTTTGAAATATTCTGGGTGATCATCCATAAAAAAAGGTGCGTTATGCACGCACCCAGATTACTAATTGATCAAATTTCGAAAGCTCAGTCTTCGCCCAGGGCTTCTTTGGCTTTCTTGGTCTGCTTGCCGCGTTCATCTGTGTTCAGAATGCGTTTGCGGATGCGGAAGTTGAGCGGGGTGACTTCGAGTAATTCATCTTCCGCCAGGTATTCAATGGCTTCATCCAGGCTCATCTCGCGCGGCGGGGTGAGGCGGACCTCGATATCCTTGTTGGAGGAGCGCATATTGGTGAGATGCTTGGTCTTGCAGACATTCACCGGCACATCGCTGGGACGCTGCGTTTCACCGATCACCATGCCTTCGTACACATCCACACCGGGACCGATGAAGAGAATGCCGCGTTCCTCGGCGTTCTTCAAGCCATACTTGCTGGATGTACCCGCCTCCCAGGCGACAATGGAACTGCTTGCACGTTGTGTGATGGGACCCGCCAGCTCATCGTACCCGTGGAAAATGGTATTCAATACGCCCATACCGCGCGTGGCGGTCAGGAACTGGTAACGGAAACCGAGCAACCCGCGGACCGGAATGATGTAATTCAGGCTGACGGTGTTATCGGGGTTGTTGACCATGTTCATCATCTGACCCCGGCGGCTGCCCAGCATCTCCACCACCGTACCCACAGTTTCAGCGCTCGTCTCGATGTGGACATCTTCGTAAGGTTCCAGAAGTTGACCATCCTCGCCGGTGTGCATGATGGCTTCAGGGCGGGAGACCTGGAATTCGTAACCTTCACGGCGCATGGTTTCAATGAGAATGGCGAGGTGCAGTTCACCGCGACCGGCAACGAGGAAGGTGTCGGCGTATTCCGTTTCTGAGACACGCAAGGCAACATTATTCTTGAGTTCATCAAACAGACGTTCGCGCAGCTTGCGTGAAGTGCTCCATTTGCCTTCTTTGCCGGTGAAGGGTGAAGTGTTCACCCCAAAGGTCATGCGCACGGTGGGCTCTTCCACCTGGATGGGCGGCAAAGCCACCGGGTTTTCGGGGTCCGCCAGGGTTTCTCCAATGGCGATCCCTTCCAGACCGGCAATGGCGATGATCTCGCCTGCCAGTGCTTCTTCCACTTCGATCTTTTCGAGACCCTGGAAGACGTAGAGGTAGCGCGCCCGCTCAGAGAGCACCTGCCCCTGGGTAGTAATGCGGGCTACATTCTGCCCGGCGGTGATCTTGCCGGCGTGGATGCGCCCCAGCGCGGTGGTGCCGCGGTAATCATCGTAGCTCAGGTTGGTAACCAATATCTGCAGCGGGCTGTCCATTTCCACTTTGGGGGCGGGGATGCGGTTCAAAATTGCCCGGAATAAAGGCTGCAGATCCGGGTTGAGGTTCTCCGTTTCACCAGACTGCCCGGTGATACCGTTGGCGTAGATAATGCCAAAATCCGCCTGCCGGTCGTCGGCGCCCAGCTCTACAAACAGGTCGAAAGTGTCGTTGAGGGTGCGGTCGGGTTCGGCGTCTTTGCGGTCCATCTTGTTGATAACCACAATCGCCGCGAGACCCATTTGCAGCGCTTTCTTGAGCACGAAGCGGGTTTGCGCCATAGGTCCTTCGGCAGCATCCACCAGCAGTAGGACGCCATCCACCATGTTGAGCACGCGTTCCACCTCGCCGCCAAAATCGGCGTGTCCGGGGGTGTCAACGATGTTGATCTTTACCAGCTCGCCGGTGTCGGGATGGGGGATGGTGATGGCGGTGTTTTTGGCGAGGATGGTGATTCCGCGTTCGCGTTCCAAATCATTGGAATCCATCACGCGTTCCATCACCTGTTGGTTCTCGCGGAAGACCCGCGCCTGCCTGAGCATGCCATCCACCAGGGTGGTTTTGCCATGGTCTACATGGGCGATAATGGCGATATTTCTAATGTCTTTGCGTTCTACAAGCATAATCTTTCCATTCTATTGTTCCATTAAAAACGCCCCGACCTCTGCCGGGGCACTTACCAGCGACATGAAATATATCAGACTCACCAATTTTTGAAAAGAGGGTGATTTCTACAAACAAACCCCTGGCGGCAAGATAAGATTTGTTGCACTTAAAAATGGCATATGAATTCAAATAGAAACAATTCGGCTGGCTCATATTTGTGTTTGATTTCATTATAGGAAGTACCGGGGGAGAATACTACCTGTCACCTGTGGCAGGGTAGGCGGGGACATGCCCCGCCGCGACTGGGGGGAGAGACGGGATTTGGTATAGAATGATACGAATTATCGGATTTCGCAGAGATTTCTCTCCCTGCGGGAGTGCTTCGCAATCGCTTCGCTCCCTGGCCTAGCCCGCCAGGGCAAGGCAGAATGACATTTCGGGAACATTGGTTTTGACAGGGGTATGCCCGCAGGTTGGGCGGGGACAAGCCCCGCCGCGACTGGGGGCGGTGAGAATTTGGTATAGAATGAATTGTGGTTGTTGGGTTTCGTTTTGAGACCTCCTGTGAAACGTGCTCTTCAAGCAGCCCTCCCCGACTACCACTGATAAGTCTTGTGGAAGTGGATGATCAGTATATGAGCACAAAAATCTCAATTAAGTTTTCTGACCCGGATCTGCTGGATAAAGCAAGCAGAATTGCTCAAACGTATGTAAATAAATATATGACCGACGGAATTGTTGGAATTGTACTCCTGGGGGCAATTACACGAGGGTATTTCGATTCTTCCGCCGACATAGATATCGCGCTATTCAAAAAACAATCAGCGACCATTCCGTTGGATAACAAGTTCATAAAAGTAGATGGGATAGAAGTTCATATCTGGTTATCTGATTATGAAAGCGAAATCGCAAGCTCATGGGATATGGCAAAACGCTGGACATATTCTCACGGGCAAATCGTATTTGACCCACAAGGGAAGACCGCCGAATTACTTCAAAAAAAGATCCCTTTACTCCCTGAGGAAAAGAAATGGCTGATCATGTCTGGTTTTACTCTTTCGGAATGGTACATCCACCGGTTGACCCGATTATGGGTGGAGCGGGGAAATATTATCAGCGCGCACCATATGATTAACCAGGGAATTCTGTATTTCTTCGATATGCTGTTCGGTTTAAACAATGAACTGGTGGCAGATATGAAATGGCGTTATTTTTGCGTGGAGCAGCTTGATATTCTGCCCCAAAACTTTCAAGAGCGGATTAATGACCTGATGATCCTTCAAGCGTTCACGGTGCGTGAATTGGAAAGGCGGATAAGCGTATTTATGGAGATGTGGAACGAGCTGAAACCCGTGGTTGAAAATGAAGTGAAAATGACTTATGCAGAAATGCTTGAGGTTGTCTAGTTTTTATAAGACTGGATTGCTCAAGAAATTCACCAGGTAAAAAGTGTTGCTGTCTGGCGGGATGTCCAGGTAGATAGCAGAAGCGCGGAACAATATGACGGGGACAAGCCCTGCCTCGCCTGGGGGGAGAGATGGGATTTGGTATAGAATGAATTGTGATTGTTGGGTTTCGCAAAAACCGCTCACACGAAGTGTGCTCTTCGAGCAACCCAACCTACTTTTTTTAATGAAGCCACAACAAGGAGATGCAATGACCGAACAACTTGACCCGGCAATCCTCGCGCCCATCGAGAAGGTCGCGCAGTTTATAGAGACAGGAAATGAAGCGCTGCTTACCGCCTTTGCCAGCCAGGGTGTGGTGATCATCGAGAATTTCGCGCCCCATCTTTTTGAGGGCGAAGATGCGGTGAAACGATGGTCACAAAAGATTTTGTCCTGGCACAAGCCGCCCAGTGATCTAGTACTCAAGCATCGCTTTGGTGAACCCCAGGATCTGCGCGTTGAAGAGAATCTCGCGTTTGTTTCGTTGCCCACGCACTGGACGATTTCAGAAGGTGGCGACAGTTTTGAAGAAGACGGCGGATGGGCTTTTGTGCTGGTGCGGGAAAATGGTGAGTGGCGAGTCCGCTGCTATGGGTGGGCAGTCACATTTATTGAAGAATAGGTGGGTTTCGCGAAGTGTGTTCTTCAAACAGACGAACCAGCCAACTACACAAAATGATTGCAACGGGTAAGAAGTTCGTATAATTTAAATCAGGCTGTCACACTTACAACGCTGGCGCCACCCAGCATGGAACTATTTATCCCGCGGAGGAACGATATGCAAGCCGAACAAGCGATCCGCGCACTGGAAGCTGCGTACGATGCCGCGTGGAACAAGGGCGACATGGATGCGCTCCTCGCCTGTTTCACGGATGACGCGGTGATTGTGGATCCGCGCGGCGGGGTCACGCGGGGGCGGGATGAGATCCGCCATTTGCTGAGCACTGTCATCCACCCGGGCAGCGGGGATACCACCCACAATTCCGAGATTGTGCGGGTCGAGTTTGTGACGCCCGAGGTTGCCCTGGTGGATGGGCGGGCGCACATTACCGGCTTGCCGGAAGCGCAGATGGCGAAATCCCTCGTTCACCGCTACACGGATGTGGTCGTGTTGCGCGACGGGCAGTGGAGAATTGCCCAGATCCGGGCATGCCCGCTCGAACCTGATATGCCCGGGGGTGGTTTATAGATGGTTTATTTTATGGGGGAATTTGGCGGGGACAAGCCCCGCCGCGACGAGGGGGAGATGAGGTATTGTTGGGGTTTGCGAAGATCGATCACGTTATGTGCGCTCTTTAAGCAGCCCAACC
>CAZRKL010000028.1:14254-20974 GCA_964600595.1 uncultured Leptolinea sp. | reverse complement strand
CAGGGACAGACCAATTACAAATCAGGCAACAAGGCTGCAAAAGGCCCGACTGGATCCATATCAGCACCTGCGCAGGGAAGCTCGCTGACCACCCGCAACCTGACAATATCAGGAACCGGAAGTGATGATAAAGGTGTAACCAAAGTACAACTGCTGGCATATATCAATAATGCCTGGAAAGAAATTGGCAGCCCGGTAACCAAGGTTCCATTTAGTGTAAATCTGGATTTGTGCGCTGCGGGCGCTGAGATTCCAGATGGTCCGTTGAATTTTGCCCTGCGTTTGTGGGATGTTGAGGGTAACCAATCGGTGGGTTTGCAGGGATTAACCGGTGTTGTTAAGAATTACTCCTGCAGTAATAACACACCACCACCTCCTCCTTGTGTTCCGGCTGCGAGCGAAATCGCTTTATACAGTGGAAAAGATTTCTCAGGAGTATGCAAGGTATATCCAACGGGTGATTTTAAGAACGCTACTGCAATGAATGGTTTCGCTGCCAATGACGCTGAATCCATTATGGTTGGCAGCAGTGCGCAGGTCACAGTTTGGGCGAAGGCTGATTATGCGGGAAGAGCTGAAACGCTGGTCACTTCAGATCCGGATCTCTCTGATAACATCATCAACCTGAACCAGGTGAGCTCTTTCAAGGTAAAGTCAGCATCTACCGCAGTGGCAGCACCTGGCTTCGTATCACCAGCCGCTTCAGCCAGTTTTACAACTGATGAAAGTATTGCCCTGGTCTGGTCAAATAGCGGATCGGCGAATGAATTCCAGGCAGAGTTAAGTGGAAACAATGGTTTTGTAACCCGCACATCTGAGTGGAAATCCACCCTATCCTATAACGCTGGCAGCCTGCCCGTTGGCAGCTATACCTGGCGGGTACGGGCAAGAAATACTGCGAACAACCAGACATCTGCATGGGTTAGCCGATCATTTACCGTAAAAGCCGCCGCCGCGCCTGCTCCGGCTGTTCTCACGGCTCCCTGGACGGATAAAATGGAATCTGGGGTAAACGGATGGATCGCCACCGGTTTGTGGAAACGGACCACATCACTTTACTCCAGTGCGTCTAATTCCTGGCTGTTTGGCGAGACCGTAAACAATGTAAAACAGTACAGCAGCACGCAGTCTGGAACGTTAACATCACCCGCAATCACAATCCCTGGTGCCGGATATTATCTACGGTTTATTTACCGGTTCAACACGGAAGGCAGCTCTTATCAGTGGGATCAGCGGGTTGTTCAGATTTCTGTGGATGGCGGACCATTTACCAATGTGGCGCAGCTTTACTGGGATCCCGAAAATACCTGGCTGCAGAGTTCGGTAATAGACCTTTCTGCATATGCCAATAAGAGCGTTCGCTTACGGTTTTATTTCAATACCATGGATGACATTCAGAACGTGGGCGATGGCTGGTATATCGATGATGTTCAGATCAGCCAGGTGGGACCAGCAACTTCTTGCAACGAACCCGCTGCGAACAATTCGCTGGATACAGCCGGCGTAATTTCAACCACTCAATCAGCTGTCGGAGATATCTGCCCGGCAGGAGATGTGGATTATTACAAGTTCACCGGCAAGGCTGGCGACCGGATCACCTTTGACCTTGATGCCAAGACTATTGGATCAACGCTTGACTCCGTAGTAACGCTTTACAGCCCTGATGGTCGGACCGTTCTGGCTGAAAATGATGATGAAATTTATATCCAAAGAAAAGATTCTCTATTGTATTATGTCCTTCCAAAGGATGGAGAATACAAATTAAAAGTACAGGCGTGGAATCATCCCATGGTGGGTGGATCGGATTACTTCTACATCCTGCGTTTGTACAATGACAAGGCTATTCCAACCATCCGGTTTGTATACCCGACCAGCGGAACTCTGGTTCCAAATGCCCAGTTTAATATCTCCGTAACCGGTACTGATGACGATGGCAGCGGCATAGGACATGTGGTCTTCTACTATCACAACCATGATTGGGAGAATGGCGTCTGGCAAAAGATAGGTGAAGACTGGAATCCGGAAGATGGCTGGAATATTCTATTTGATCCAACCAAAGAGGCAAAAGGCAGCCAGGCAGCTATTTACGCACAGGTGTTTGATAATTCTGGAAACTGGGGTGGAACAGCAAGCTGGAACATAAAAACTGATCCTTCACAAGCGCCGCCACCGATACCCACTTCGGCAATGATCCCATTGCCTGGGGTATCCAACTTGAACACAGTCTTACTGCAATGGACTGCGAACAATGTAGGATCAGGTATCTCGAAAATTGAAATTCAGGTAAAAGAGAACGGTGGTACTTGGCAGAACTGGCAGCCACCAGATGGGATCAAGATTACTGACCGGTATGCATGGTTCATTGGACAGGTTGGCAATTCGTACGGTTTCCGAATGCGTGTCATTGACAACACTGGTAAAGCGGAAGTCTGGTCTGATACACCTGAAACGACCGTTCAAATGACAGCCTGCAGCGCTGGTGTGGATGCCACTGAAAGTGATAACACTTTATCGGCTGCCAGAAGTTTTGCAGTGGATAGTGATCGGGTGAAGAAAACATACTGCGGGCAGAATGATGAAGACTGGTTCAAGTTCGAAGCTGTAGCCGGCGAGGTGTACTTCATCAATGCTGTTCCATTAACGCGGGCAGTTGGCTCCGTATTAACTATCTACACAGCGAGTGGCAGCCCGATCGCAGAGGTGTTCCCGAGCCAGTTGGGATCTTCATCCAATATTCGTTGGATGGCTCCCGTAAGCGGAACCTATTATGTCAAAGCTCGAAATTTCAATCCACTTATCGCTGGTGATGGGGCAACCTATCAGTTCTGGGTAGATCAAGGTATGCAGACATTCATTCCCATGGTCACACAATAGCATGATCTCTCCATCTAATGGAGCAGCCTTATTCAGGCTGCTCCATTTTTAATATATCCTACCAGGGGTATTAATGTTAAAATAGCGCATTCATTTCATCACGAGTCCGTAGATGACAACTCAAAACTTTTTTCATAAGAACCTTCCGTACTTTGCGCTGGCAACAGCAATCATTTCTCAAACCCTGTCTCCATTTTTTGTCCGCTGGGGCGGTGCGGCTGTGCCGGGCTCAGTATTCGCTTTCTATCGCCTTGCGATCGGTGGATTATTAATTACAATTCCATTTCTCTATTCCAAACCAAAATTCTCTGCATGGGCAAAAGCTGATCTATTTTTCCCGATACTTGGCGGACTCTGTACTGCGTTGGACCTCTCGATGTGGAATGAGAGTCTGCAAATCACCTCAATTGCAAACGCCACGCTGATGAGTAACACCGCACCAGTTTGGGTGGTTATCTTTTCAATCATCTTCTTTAGAGAAAAGTTAAAGAAATCATTCTGGCTGGGTTTGGTTCTAACCATGACCGGAGCTGCAGTGGTTATGAGCTATGATTATTTTCTCCGTCCACACTTAGGCCAGGGAGATGTGCTCGCGCTTGTATCTGCAATATTTTATGGTGGATATTATCTCAGCACGCAGCAAGGTCGAAAGAGACTCTCGGTGATCCATTACCTGTGGGTGATGTCTGCTGCGGCTTCATTATTTCTGTTTATTATCTGCATTGTATTAGGGCATCCGCTCACCGGATATTCGCCCAGAGCAATATTATCATTTATTGGGGCTGGGGTTGTCGTTCAATGTATTGCTTATGTGGCGGTTGCGTACGCGCTCGGGCATTTACCCGCGTCAATTGTCTCACCCACGATCATATTACAGCCCGTTCTTTCGACACTGCTCGCAATCCCAGTTTTCGGAGAAGCATTTATTCCAGTGCAATGGGTTGGCATGGCATTTGTGCTGGCAGGGATCTACCTCATCCACCGGACCAGGGAAATGCACAAAATAGAAGAGAAGGCAGCCCCGGCTTAGTTGCGGTTGTGATGGGGAAGGTCCTCCGGGATGATAAACGAGAACTCCACCAGACCAGCAATTTCTCCATTTTGAAAGAATGGAGTTTGATGAATAAACTTCCTGACACCCTTCTTGCTGATGGTGTACGAATTTGATCTGCCTGTTATCAATAATTCTTGAATAATTCTTACCGAATCGGGGGAGTGACAATCATAAATTGATTGGCCAATCATTCTGTCATCGCCGTTTGAGAAGGCATCTTTACTTTTCTGATTCATGTAAACAATGAAACCTTCGCTGTTGCATACGGTTACTGCTCCCGGCAGCGAATCGATCCATGGGTAGTCGGGCATATTAACCTTGTTATTTATAAGAATTTTGCATTTCTCTTTTTTGCATCTTGGATGCGTACATTTTCGTGTCCGCTTTTTGCAGCGCGTCAGTCAGTGACTCGCCCCGGGTGCTGGTTTCAAAACCGATGGACAGGCTTAACTTGAATTGCGGGTTCCTGGTATTATGAGCGTCGATCTTTCCTTCAATTCGTGTAATAATTTTCTGCGCAGTGCTTTCATCTGTCCCGGGTAGCAATGCTGCAAATTCATCTCCACCAATACGCGCCACAACATCTTCAGCCCTGAAGCTCGACCGCAAAATTCCCGAAATCAGCTTCAGAAGTTCATCACCCTGAGCGTGCCCATAGGTATCGTTCATTTCCTTGAGATTATCGACATCGGTCATAATAGTGCTGATGGGGAAAATACGTCCGCGTTCAAGCCTGGACATTTCTTCTTCGAAATACAACCTGTTATATAAACCTGTCAGTTGATCATGAATCGATAGAAAACGCAGCTTCTCTTCGGTTTCTTTTAGTGTTGTAATATCCTGCCCTACGTGTAAAACGAGTTTAGGTTGCCCGTCCCGGTTTCTCTGGAAGACAATGGAACGCCATCCGACCCAACGCCATATGCCTTGATGATTAACGATTCGAAAATCGCTCTCAACGACCGTGCTGTCGTCTGTGGAAGTTATCTTCTTCTCGTGGTCGGTAAAAATATTCCTGTCATTTGGATACAGTCTACCCCGGAAGAAGGTGGGACCGAGGTGGATCAATTCATCACTCTGCATACCAAAAAACTCACAGAATTCCCGGTTGAGATAATTAAACTGATCGATCTCAGTATTCATCAGACAAAGCATATTGGGGGTGGTATCCAAGACCTCCTGTACCAGCCGTGAACCTTCTTCCACCAGGCGGGTTCGTTCAGCTACCCTTGCTTCAGTTTCATCATGGGATGCTTTCAAACTGGTCGACATGGTGTTAAATGCCGCTGTCAACTCCTGCAGCTCAGCCCCTGCTGGCAGCGGAATTTGCGTACCCAGGACCTCGTCGCTTTCTGCAATTTCCAGGGCTTTTTCCCGGATTTGCTTAAGGGGTTGGTCAATCAACCTGCGATAGAGGATGGATCCCACGAGTGAAATTAACAAGACAGCACTGACAACCAGAATTGCCAGCTGAATGATCAGGGATTGAATTTCAGCTCTTTCTGGCAGGTATTCGCGGATACGCAAGTACATTAAGAGAAGAGTAATAAAAGTAACGATAAAACTACCAATGCCAATAGTAATAACCAGCATTCTGCTGGCTTTAATAGGTTTGCCGTGATGGAATTTCATCCAAGTTCCCAATATATACAGTTTTCCCAGTAATGTTCCAAGGCATATTACTAGTTTATTGTAGATGGATATGGAATTTTTGGCAGTAAATTTGAGCTTAATTAAACATCCAGGCGATATCCAACCCCGCGTACGGTTTTAATAAACCTGGGGTGCCTGGGGTCAGTCTCAATGATGCGGCGCAGCCAGCTGATGTGTACATCGAGTGTTCGTGTATCTGCTGTATATTCCGTCTCCCACACTTCGCGGAATAGTCTCTCCCGTTCTACGACTTCTCCGGGATGTTCCATAAGCAACCGCAGCAATCGCATCAGGTGAGGGGTCAGCTTACCAGATTGGTTCATGCAGCGTACTTTTTGATGTTCAATATCAAGCCGGATTGGACCTTCATTAATCACCTGTCTGCCTTCTACGGGCAGTAGCGGTTTTATCCGGTTAATTAACTTCTGAAGGGTAAAAGGAAGTGTTAGGATAAGTTCCTTTTCGAGCCGATTAACCGGATCCTTCTTTTCAGGTTCTTCCCCATTTGGCGTAACGATCAATATGATGGGGATATCGCCAAGCGCAAGTCGCAGATCGCGGCAAATTCGTTTGCCGGAGGTTCTTAAAGAAGCGGCATCGATGATTACAATATCAGGGTCAATAGAACTTAATTGCTTCAAAGCCGTATTTCCGTTGGGGGCTGTATCTACCTGGTAACCCCGTTTAATCAATCCATCTTTGAAAGACGGATGGTCTGATCGGTTACCTTCAACCAACAGGATTTTCTCATTCAACGGCAATCAACCTCAATTATTGGGTTTATATTTGTTGTTACTGAACTTCTATTTGCCACTATCGCCCCCACCTTTGACAGAAAGACCATTGAGTAATCGCCTCTACCATATGCCAATTTATTAATCATCGATAGGGTGGGTACAGTTCAAGGGTCGTTGTATTATAACCCTGTTTTTTAAGAATCGGCAAGGAAAATTGAATGTTAAAAAATCACTTTCTTAACATTTGCTATTCTCGAGTGACAAACCTCGTACCAGTCATTTGTAATCCACCCGAGGCTGCGATAGAATAAGTTTGGAGGAAAATATGGGTAAGCTGGTGGAAGTTGTAATTGATAGTTTACGGGTCAGCCTGACGAACCAGCAGCGGGTGGTTGTGCTGCA
>CAZRKL010000028.1:0-14154 GCA_964600595.1 uncultured Leptolinea sp. | reverse complement strand
GCGGTTCGTGCACATATCCCCATCTTCGTGGATAGTGAGGTGATGGATAAGGCAGGTATTCACCCCGAAACTGAATTGCACGAAAAAGAAGAGTCTACCCCGGAGGCGAGTTTACCAACAGAGCCTGGTGGTGAGAAGCGCTTATCTGTGTTTGAAGATTTCTTGAAAAAATTCGATCTGGATGATCAGGAGACTGATAGCGGGGAAAACAAAGAATTGCCAGATCAACCGGCATAAGCACCGGCTTATTCAGTGTACAATAAATAACATCTTTCTCCACCCGGGAGTACTATATGGACGAGCTGCCGCCAGCGGAAGAACAATCAGCGTCACCCGAATCATTATCCATTCCACATAACCGCGAAGCGGAAGAATCCCTGCTTGGGTCGATCCTGATCAACCCGGAAGCTTATTACGATGTTGCCCAATTTATGCAGGCGGAAGACTTTTACATCCACCGCAATCGTTGGATATGGGAAGGTCTGGTCCGCTTATACGAAAAACGCATTCCAGTGGATCTGTTAACTCTCACAGAAGACCTTAACCAGCATAACCTGTTGTTGGAAATTGGTGGATCAAGTTATATCACCGGTCTTCTCAGCAGGGTGCCGAGCGCGCTCAATGCCGAAGCGTATGGGCACATTATCGAAGAGCATGCCATCCGCAGAAGACTGCTATCGGCAGCCAACGATGTTGCCAGGCTTGCATACAATCACGAAAAACAACTAGATACCGTCATAGATGAATCTGAGAAGGCAGTTTTTGAGATCAGCGAAAGACGGGTAAGACATGATCTGCAACCCATCCGCACTGTGCTGAGCGAATACTACGATCATGTCGATGAATTGGCGCGGCGGAGTGATGAATTTTATGGCGTTCCGAGCGGATTAATTGACCTGGATAAGTTATTGGGCGGCATGCAAAAGTCCGATTTGATCATTGTCGCGGGCCGTCCGGGTATGGGAAAAACCGGCTTTTTGCTCGGAGCCGCAAAAAACGCTGCATTGAATAATCAAAAACATGTCGCCATGTTTTCTCTCGAAATGTCAAATGAACAGCTCGTTCAGCGGTTAATTTCCCAGCAGACTGGCATCGAATCACAAAAACTTCGGGCAGGAAAACTGGAGGATGATGAATGGGCGCTCTTTGTCCAGGCAGTGGATATGATGAGCGGCACAACCATTTTCCTCGATGACACACCAGCCATAACCCCACTCCAAATGCGCACAAAATGCCGCAGACTTCATCTGGAGTATCACCTGGACCTGATTATTGTCGATTACCTGCAGCTGATGAGTGGGGATACCCGCAATGATAACCGTGTCCAGGAAGTCTCATATATCTCACGCTACCTGAAAGTACTGGCGCGTGAATTGAATGTTCCGGTTCTGGCTGCCGCGCAGCTTTCGCGCGCCGTTGAACAGCGGGCAGATAAGAGACCTCAGCTATCGGATTTGCGAGAATCCGGTTCACTGGAGCAGGATGCTGATATTGTCATTTTTATTCACCGGCCAGATGCTCTTGATAAAGGATCCACACGCCAAAATGTTGCTGAGCTCATTGTAGCGAAACACAGAAATGGCCCCACGCATCCGGGCATTGAAGTTATTTTTATGCCGCAACTGGCGAAATTTGAAAACGCTGCCCAATTGAGGGGATAAAGTGGTTGAATGAGCAGGTTAAAAGTATTCCCTGGTTTTCCTCCCGGAAAAATTAATTTCACCTCCATCCCGGATGTATTCTTTACAGATCTGATGCCTCTCGTGGATGACCTGGATGAAATGAAGATCATCCTTTATCTCATCTGGTTGTTGGATCATCGGGATGGGAAGATCAGGTTTGTACGCCACAGCGAGATAATTCAGGATCAGGCCTTCATGAAGTGCCTGGAGGGCGACACTGATCCCGCCGATCAAAGGTTGGAAGCAGGATTACAGAAAGCGGAATCACAGGGAGCTATTTTGACCATCCACCCTGAAGGAGACAACGATCCCTGTTATTTCCTGAACACGAGCCGCTCTCAGGCAGTTGTAGAATCCTTCCACGCTGGTAAGTGGCACCCAAAGGAAATTCATTTTGTTCCGGGTGGATTGGATGCGCTAAAACCCAATGTATTTAAACTATATGAGCAGAATATAGGTCCACTCACCCCGATGATTGCTGACCTGTTGAAATCTGCTGAAAAGGATTTTCCACCCGAGTGGATCGATGAAGCCTTCAGGATTGCTGTAATTAACAATGTTCGAAAATGGAATTACATCCATGCAATTCTCCGATCATGGCAGGAAAGAGGAAGAGATGACGAAAATCGACGAGACCCTCAAAAAGATTACCGCCGGTATCTCGAAGGAGAATACGCCCGATTCATTGAACACTGAAGAGCGGACTACTATTGGCGATCCCAATTGCCCCATCTGCCAGGGTGTGGGATTTTACCGTATGGAAGTGCCAGTAGGACACCCCGAGTTTGGGCGGATCCACATCTGCACGTGCCGCCAGCAAGAAGTCGTACAGCAGGTTCACCAACGGCTTACCCGATTTGCCAACCTTGAAGCGGTTCACCAATTTACCTTTGACACTTTTCAACCTGAAGGCAGGCAGGGAACGCTCACTCCGACGCAGGCGATCTCATTACGGACTGCCTACAAGACCTGCCAGAGTTATGCTGGGAATCTCGAGGGTTGGCTTTTGTTGATGGGACCCTTTGGCTGTGGAAAAACCCACCTTGCAGCTGCCATCGCCAATCAATCAGTATCCTTGGGGGTTCCAACATTATTCCTCACTGTTCCAGATCTATTAGACTGGTTGCGCTTCGCCTATCAGGATAAAGAAACCACCTTTGAACAGCGGTTCGAAGAAATTCGCAATATCCAGTTGCTGGTAATGGATGACTTTGGAACAGAGAACGCAACCCCGTGGTCTCAAGAAAAGCTGTTTCAGATTATTAATCACAGATACCTTAACCGACTTCCTCTGGTAATTACAACCAACCAACCCATGGACACCATCGAAGAACGGATTCGTTCACGGCTGCAGGATCCATTCCTCGTACAGCGCTTGCATATCAACGCGCCGGATTTTCGGCATCCATCTGCAGCGGGAGACCATCCAGACCTATCAACCCTCAACCTGCATTATAAGCAGACCTTCGATAGCATTGATTTGCGTCAAGCTGAAGGATTGAAACCGGCTGAAACAGGTAGTTTGGAGAAGGCTGTGAAGGCAACCAAAAAATTTGCCGATGATCCGCACGGATGGCTGGTTCTACTGGGAGAGTACAGCACAGGAAAAACGCATCTGGCAGCCGCCATAGGCAATTACCGGGCGAGCCTGGGGCAGCCACCCCTCCTTGTCAGCGTACCTGATTTGCTGGATCATCTCAGGGCGAGTTTCCATCCAGAAAGCCGCGAATCTTATGATCGGCGTTTTGAAGACATCCGTACCTGCTCTCTGCTAATACTGGATGATCTTGGCGCCCATTCCTCTACCCCGTGGGCGAAGGAAAAGCTTTATCAGCTGTTCAACTATCGTTACGATGCGGAATTACCCACGGTGATCACATCATCGCAAAGCCTCGAATCACTCGATCCACGGTTGCGAATGAAACTGATTGATGACCGTTTATGCAAGATATATATGCTTGGCGTACCCCCCTATATTGGCAGGCAACAACAGCGGTCATCTCCACGTTCACGGCGAAATTAATTATTTTCAGGGTGAAACTGCTGAATACACCTTGTTGTCGAAAGCCATGAAAACCACTTTTGCAGGATTAACCGTGAAAGCTGTTGGTTTTCTTTTCAAAAGCTGTTGGGGATCACCCGCTTGAACAGATAGCTGTTTCATCATCGCCAATTTAACACTGAAATGATAAATTGATACCCCTTCAGTATCCAAAAGGTAGATGGATGGATCAGGGGGTGCAGAGTACTGAATCTGATTAAACGCAGTTTCGGGAATAATCACCGGTTTGTTCTTAATACCTGGCCGTTCAATGGAAAATGGCGCAGGATCTTTACACTTAGTCGCCGTGCCTGATATGGCTCCGTAAGTACATGTTGTGATATGCCCGTCCTCATGCAGCATGTACAGGTCATTCACATTGATGGAGAAATCGCTCACGTCGCCTAATTCGGGGATGTCTTTATTGAAGAAGAGCTCGGGACTCTCACTGAATGTACCGCCAGAACCAATGTATACCCAGATGGCATTTGAATTCTTATCCATAACATACAGCCGCCCTGAGTCGATGGATACTTTATCGATTGAGCCCCAGCCTGTATCGGGTGGCATCAGGGTCATGGAAGTCGCGCTTGTGCCCGACCCGCAATATACGATATTGCCATTTTTATCCAACGCCGCGATAGCTGCTCCGAGGGAATTGCCTTTTGGCATGATCGCGAAATCAACAAAGGATTCTACAACGTAAGATCCATACGGACCTGGCGCGCACTTGAAACTGGTATCCAGTTCAAATCCTCGCCCGGTTAGAAGAGCTCGCAAAACCTTGCCATCAGAAGAATCAAGCATGAACAGGTCTGTTGTGGTTGCGCGCATGCGGGTGATTTTTGTTCCAGCGGGAAGGTTTTCCGGAAGCGCGGATGCAAAATCAAGACGTCCAATTCCTTCGACATCATCCAATACATCCTGTGCCTGCTGCCTTAGTGTTTTCGATTTCTCATTCTTGCCGTATTTCTCCGCCTGATCCAGAAGAGCAAGAGCCTGTTCCCAGGATTCCCTCACGTCATCAGGATCTTTCTGACTGCTTGCCTGGGCAGCGAGGGCTTCAGCCTGGTTGTAGTATTGGGTGAATTGGGTAGATCTTCCCCGTTGGAAGTAGATCGATGAGCCGGCTGCCACCATCACCAACGGGACGATGACAGAGATCAGGATGAGAGCTTTGATTGAGATTTGCGGCAGGCGGAAACCGCCTTCGGGAGTGATATACTCAACCGCTCCACCAACCACCCCGCCCATCGTTGCTGCAGTTCTCTGCAGTGTCTTACCTGTGAGATTCGCCGCGACAGATGCGCCTTTTTCGAATTTTACGAATGACCTGCGAAGAGGTTCGGTGTTGATCGGAATTTTTGAAGGGCGGATTGTGTTTTCTGATAAATCGCCTTCTGATGGAATTGGTTTCTTGAACCGGGACGAGAATTTTCCCAATCGATTACCAAAATTCCTGGATTTTTCCACAGCTTCTTTACTGAGCGCTTTAAACCCTTCCAGAAAACCTGGTTCCATTTCATCATCGAAGTCATCAACAGAAGGCGCAGGTAGAGGTTTAATGACCGTTTTCTGTCCGGCTACCGGGCTAACGCCATCATGTTTGAGTTCGATGGGTTGTTCCAATGGAATTGGCCGTGAAGATGGAACTGCCATCGCAGGAACATACCTGCCGTCTTTCGGTGTCGATGGGGCAGACTGGCTGGGTTGAGCAGATGTTCCGTTTGCAGCTTGAGGTACAAAAAAACCTGATTTGGAAGAAAGCGGTGCCTGTAGTACAACTCTGCCTGGACCTTCAACCGCTTGAATAAGTAATGCGCGGATGTTTGGGGATACCTGATTAAGTAATCTCCTCCGCAGATAATCAAGAGCGATGGATGGACTTCCGGCAAGATTTGCAGGTGTCCAGGTAGCCAGTGGCTCCGGGCTGAAGAGGATGTACTCATCTGAAGTCAATTCAGAAAGAAAGAATCTGAGCGTTGTTGTACGGCTTAATCCTATCCCTCGCCCAGATGTTTCTGGATCGAAGAAGTGTTCTGTTTTATTCTTATTGAGCACAAAACTATGCGTATAGCCTGCGTGAGCGATATAAACCCGGTTTTCACGAATCACGGCAATATTTAACATGCAACTTTGCTGGTGCCCGCCAGAGCTTTCCTTGAGGTTAAACTCAAGGACCACATCATTCAAATACTCAGCGCAGCGTTTCAATCCGGCTGTTACCGTTCCACTGGATTTGTAATACTCCGCTGCGGATTTGTCCAAAGCATCTGTCAGCCGATCCTGTGAGATAGCCATTTCATTTATGGCAGTAATCAACATTATGATCTGATCCCCTTGCCGCGATCGGGCAGCATATTTTGGGGAAACAGAAAAATGCAAGCCTGGCAGGTAGGCTTGTTCAACACTATCTTTGATATGAAGAGGGTATAGGTTTATATCTAACACAGCAAGTGATATCCAATAATCTTTTGATTTATAAACTGACGACCATCACCTGAAAAGATGCAAGTTGTTTACCAATCCATTTGGATTCTATCATCCCCATGCACATCTATCTGACTGGTGTTACAATTTCAAGCATGCTGAACTATCAAATAATTTCCGAAATCCCTGCTTGGGATCAAATAAAAACTGAGTGGAATCAATTGCTGGATAACAGCCAGACTCATGTCCCTTTCTTGCGGCATGAGTTTTTACGTGAGTGGTGGGATACCTGTGGAGGCGGTGAATGGGAGAAGAGCGACCTTCTGATTATTACCGCCCGAGATGGCGATAGATTAGTGGGAATTGCTCCGCTCTTTTTGAATCATTGTAAAACCGGCAAGCTGTCGCTGATGTTCATCGGAAGTTTTGAAATTGTCGATTACCTTGATTTTATTGTTTTACCAGACTATCTGGAAGTTTTTTTGAAGGGGTTGTTTTCATTTCTGACAACCAGCGAAGTACCTTCCTGGCATCAATTGGATCTTTATAATATCCTGCACGAAAGCACATCCCTGGCAGCACTGGAAAAAGTAAGCGCCGAGATCGGTTGGAGTTATCAATCTGAAGTGCTGCAGAAATCGCCGCACATTTTACTTCCCGGAGATTGGGAACAATACCTGGCTGGTATCGACAAGAAGCAGCGCCATGAGATCCGTAGGAAGATGCGCCGCGCTGAAAGCAGCCCGGTTCCAGTGACCTGGTATGTATTATCTGATCCCACCAAGTTAGCGGAAGATACCCATGCTTTTCTTGAATTGATGGCGCAGGATGAAGAGAAAGCCCGCTTTCTCACGCCCAGTATGCGTGAACAAATGGCAAACACAATTCGATGCGCCTATGATACTGGCTGCCTGCATCTGGCTTTCCTCGAGGTGGATGGGGTAAAGGCAGCGGCATATATGAGCTTCGATTACATAAACCGTTTATGGGTATACAACTCAGGAATCAACAAATCTCTAATGGAATATTCTCCAGGCTGGGTCCTGCTCGGCTATTTGCTGAAGTGGGCAAATGATAACGGGTACACAGAATTTGATTTTATGCGCGGCGATGAAGAATACAAATATCGTTTTGGCGCTGTGGACCGCTATGTCTGCAGGGCGTTGATAGTCAAACCGTAAACTTATTCACCTATCTGGAACTTTTCCACCAACGACCTGCGGTAATCTGCCAGGTCGATTATTTTTCTGGCAACACCGCTCATAATGGCAGCTTCAGCAACTGCAGGCGCTTCCCAGATACACACCCGCGGATCTAAAGGTTTGGGCACAATATAATCTCGTCCAAATTCCAGGTGATCCACTCCATATGCCTGCAGCACAGGTTGTGGAACAGATTCTCTTGCAAGGTTGGCAAGTGCATGGGATGCAGCAAGCTTCATCTCATCATTGATAGCTTTAGCATTAACGTCCAGCGCGCCGCGGAAGATAAATGGAAAACCAAGCACATTGTTGATCTGGTTCGGATAATCGGATCTGCCGGTTGCTACAATTGCATCAGGACGGGTAATTTTCGCCAGATCGAAAGAGATTTCAGGATCAGGGTTTGCCATGGCAAAGATAATCGGGTTGGTGGTCATTCTGGTAATCATCTCGGGGGTGAGCACATTTGCCGCAGATACACCGATGAACACATCAGCTCCATCCAGAGTGCTTGCCAGGGTGGCAGACACATCTCCTTGCGCAAAATCCATTTTTTCTGGGAACATGAGCTCTTTCCGTCCATGATAAACCAGCCCGTGGATGTCGCACATCCAGATATTTGATTGGGGTACGCCAAGCTTAACCAGGTGACGCGCGCACGAAATTCCAGCAGCACCTGCGCCAGAGAATACAATTTTTACCTCGGCCATCTTTTTGTTGATTATTTCAAGCGCGTTGGTAAGCGCTGCGCCTAAAATGATCGCTGTTCCATGTTGGTCATCATGGAAAACGGGAATATCCAGGATTTCGATCAAACGCTGTTCGATCTCAAAACATTCTGGTGACTTAATATCTTCCAGGTTAATGCCTCCGAATGTAGGAGCGATCCCACGTACGATGTTGATTAATTCCTCTGGTTCATGCGAATCAACCTCGATATCGAAGACATCAATTCCGGCAAACTTTTTAAATAGAACAGCCTTCCCTTCCATTACCGGTTTGGATGCCAGTGCTCCGCGATCTCCCAAACCTAAAATAGCCGTGCCATTGGATATCACTGCAACCAGATTTGCTTTTGTTGTATACAGGTATGCATTTTGAGGATTATTTTCGATCTCAAGGACAGGTATCGCTACCCCAGGAGTATATGCCATGGAGAGATCGCGCTGTGTCGCTAAAGGCTTGGATGGTTCAACGGACAGCTTACCGCCAAGGTGGTACGCCAGAACCTCTTCATCTGTGATTCTTATCATACGACTCTGCTCCTCAAAGGCTAGATCTTGTTGTACCGAACCAGATCAATTCCATAATCTGATAACAATTTATAAAACTCTTTGTGTTCCAGGGATTTTCTCTCCACGTCCCGTTCTTCGGCGTAATGACTGATTTGCCTGAGATTATCATCGACGTACGCAGGATGGCACATCAACTCTGTTGTTCCAACAGGAAAATTGCTGATGGTTTTTCTGAGTAATTCTGTTTTTTCATTTACTGCTGGCAGAAAGTTCTCCATAAAGTAATCAGGAAACCTGACGCCAGAGTATTGGATGATCTTAATGTCTTCTGCCAACATTTCACTGGTTATGCGGTTACCCAAACCTTTAAAATCTCCCAATTCTTCCACCTCGGGGATTAAATCTGGAGTGATTGGCATCCTCACAGGTATTTGAAGTTCTCCAGCCAGGGTGATGAACAATGCAAAAATTCGGGGCAATAAATGAACATGATGGTGGCTATCAAGATGATCTGGTCGACCGAATTTAATGACAAAACTGATGATTTGAGCACGCCATTCTTTTTCAATCTGCATCAGATTGTAAGTGGATGTATTTTCGAAAATCGCTTCAACTGAAGAGAAATTTCCATCCGAACCAACCAGGGTAGTGATGTCTTCAGGTGGCAGGATAGGCGCGCCGGAGGTGAGGTTGAGATGTATGCCCAGACCAATCAACTCAGACAGGTTACCAGGAACCTTTAGATTCTGATGCATCAAATGATTTACCATGACGCTGGTACTGGTCACATGACCTTTCCGGCTGAGTTCCAAAATTGCCTGATTCACGCCATCCGTGAGGCCAAAATCATCTGCGTTAACAATCAACTGTCGAAGGCTCAAATCTAACCAGACCTTTCTGTGTTTTCATCTACAATTGATACATTCATTATAATGGTCATTATTTCACTGAAGAAAGGTAATTATTCATGGAGCAATATTTTGTTCGCGAGTATACTGGCGGGGCTTTTGTTCTCTTCGGCGCATGGCACCTTGGCTTTATAATTTTCTTTATCCTGTTCAACCTTTCTTTCATTTTTCTGCGCAAGAATAATGACCCGGTCTTCAGGAAACGGTTCAGATACGGGATGGCAATTTCATCTATTACTGTGGAGCTCTCCTGGCATATCTGGAGTGCCATAGTAGGATTATGGAATATTCAGGAATACCTACCGCTGCACTTGTGCTCTGTCTTTGTCATCCTGAATAGCATCATGTTATTTACACGTAGTTATCGAATCTACGAATTTAGCTATTTTCTGGGTATCGCAGGTGCTCTACAGGCATTCCTGACACCTGATGCAGGGATTTATGGACTTCCCCATTTCAGGGCAGTACAGACACTACTTGCGCATGGATTGATCATCAGCGAAGGCATTTATATGACCGTGGTGGAAGGTTTCCGCCCAACGCTTGGTTCCATCAAACGTGTATTTATCTGGGCGAATGTATATATGGCGGTTGTCTATGTGATCAACATGGTGCTGGGCAGCAATTATATGTTTGTTGCGCATAAGCCGGTCACGGCGTCTTTGCTTGATTTCCTCGGTCCACACCCGTGGTATATTCTCAGCCTGCAATTGGTTGGATTTGTGATGTGCATGATCCTCTACATTCCGTTTTTTATCAAGGATGCCCGGGCAAAAAAGCAACTACAGGGCAGCATGAGCTGATCTATGCCCGAAAGTTTACCCCCGTATAAAGTACGTGTGAGCAATCGTACCCGCAGCATTGGGTTAAAGGTCTCGCATGAAGAGGGATTGGTTATTACTGTTCCCCGCAATTTTGATACCCGGCTGTTGCCATCCATCCTGGATGAAAAACGCGGCTGGATCGAACGGGCAATGCGGAAACTGACCGAGTCACCACCGCCACCGGCAATCATGCCAGAGCAGATTGATGTGCGGTTGACAAATGAAACCTGGAAAGTGGTTTATTTATTCGAAGAGCGGAAAACGACCAATTTTACAGAAAAGCCGCATCATATCCTGGTTATCAAGGGAAACACCCGATCCAAATTGGTTGTTAAACGATTAATTAAGTCATGGATCCACAAACGCGCAGAAGAGTTGCTGCCTGACAGATTGGGTTTGATCAGCCAGAGAATTGGGATATATGCAAATGGTCTCACTATCCGCGATCAACGTACCCGCTGGGGAAGCTGTTCGCCTCAAAACACCATCAGCTTAAATCAGAAGTTAGTCCTGTTACCCCCTGAATTGGTCGAATATGTGCTGATACATGAACTTTGCCACACACAGGTACATTCACATTCGAAAAAATTCTGGAAACATGTGGAATACTACCTGCCGGATTATCTGGCCAGACGCAAACTGCTCAGGGAATATGAAAAGAAGATTCCCTGGTAACCAGTTCATTACATGGGAAATGGGTACTTAAAATCTTCAGGCGGCAGGTTCAGGAATACAACGAAATAATAGAACACATCAACCGCCATGATTGCAATTAATAAAACTACAGACATCTTTTTCCAATTATGTTCCCATATCCAATTCAGGCTCATCCCAACCAGCCAACAGATAGCCGGGATGACCACGACATAATGGGAGCAACTATTTGGTACTCCCAGGAGGAATCCTCCAAAGAACGTGGTTAATAACACCCACATTAATGGAATATAACTGCGGGAAGAAAATGCCAGAATGATGCCTGTAAGAAAAAGTATCGCTGCCGGACCAATCAACAATGGAATTCCCGGATTGTAAAAACCGGTCGGATCAGGATAGATGGTATAGGTTCCCAGAGAAAGGGTGAGCTGCCGCCAGAAAAACTCCCAGTAGTTCAACCTGCCATCCAGTAAAATTAGGATAGCATCATCACGCCATCCGAATACCTGGTTCGTCCGCTCGAAGAAAATGGCCGGGACACGCAAAGCGTACATAAAAATCGGACCGGCGACGCATAATGCCACCGCTCCCATCCGGGCAATAAATCCAAGTTTCCATTTCAGGTCTGGTTCCTGCTTCCAGAGGAGCAAGAATATAAACGGCAAAAGGAAAAGCGCCATCTTACTGCCGTTATAAAAGTACTGGCTCATCCCCAAAGCGAAACCTGAAAATACTGCTCCACCATACCATTTTTCTTTCCACCCCTTGTAGAGCGCATAAACACACAACGGAATCCAGAACACATCCCAGATATTATTTAATCCGATTCGTGACCAGTGCATGGCAAAATGATACGTGACCATCATGGCAGCCGCGAATAATGCTGTTCGCTTGTTTGATATCGTTTTAATCAATAAATATGTGAAAACCACTCCGAAAGCACCCGCAACGACGGATGAGATACGAAGTCCGAAAATGGTAAAGCCAAAAATATCCATTGTGATGCGGAGGATATAGTGATGCAGGGTTGGCATGGATGCCGGTCCTGCTATAAACGGATTGAGTTGCATTTTGGGATCAGTGAAGATGGTATTTTTCGCAAACTCTGCAACCCCAGCTTCATCGAGGTGGAAAAGACCGGGGATGGATTCTAAGAAAACCACACGTATGAGCATTGCCGGGACAAAAAGACCGAGCAGGATCCAGAAATTGGTATGAAGACGGATAGTCGGCTTTTCGTAAAGGATGAATAGAATCGCAATAACACAGCACAACCAGGTCCAGAACTGCCAGCCGTTTATCCCAGGCACATCAGCAAATACGTAACCAATCCAACAGGTAAAGATGCAGAGGATTATTGAAATAACCAACTTGAATTGATTAGCTGGATTTGTAATAATTGAACTTTCCCAAATTTCTTTTATGAAATTACTAGAATTTTTGAGCAACTGCTTCACATCTAATTTCATATAATCTCCTGCCAGAACGATCAAACCTGAATGTTGCAATAAAAACACCAGTATTTTAATTGTAGCAAAACATATATCACGCAATTGGCGTCAATTGGCATATTTCATGTATAATATTCCTGTAATATCATAATATTCTGTCTGAGGAGTGATTCCTCGGCTGTGTTTTGAGTATTATCTGGATTGTTGGACCTAGACCCTCGCAAGGTTTAGAGATGAAAAAATTGCCGGTGTCGGAGTGTGTTGTTTGATCGTTCGTATTTGCTTCTGGGATAGTTTTTCATGGGTATCATACGATCCTCAGAAAAGTACAATGCGTATTGGTTGGGTAGATATACCAATGACAGGTTGATACCGTTCCGGTAATTAACAGGCGATTGTTATCGCTGCAGCCAGCTTATCCAAATTTATTCTTACGCAGCCACCTCCGGTCAGGCAGGGTGGCATTTTTGATTAACAATGGCAGGAACAATAACCGCAATCTCGGTTCAAAAGAAAAATCCGAACCGGCTGAATGTTGAGATCGAATGCGAATTTGCATTTGGCGTAGACAGGCTGGTGGGTGCCTGGCTTCATGTAGGCCAACAGCTAACGGATGAACAAATACAGGAGATTGTAGCCAGAGACACGGCTGAGGCAGCTTACCTGGCAGCGTTACGGTTTTTGTCTTACCGGCTCAGGTCAAAAAAAGAAATTGTTGACCGGCTTAATCAAAAAGGATTTACCTCTGATCAAATAGATCAGGTGATTGCACGTTTAGAAGAAGAAAGAATGGTGGATGACCAGCGATTTGCTGAATCATGGGCTGAATCACGCAAGGTCTTCCGTCCGCGGAGCAAAAATTGGATCTCCCGTGAATTACGATCAAAGGGAATACCATCTCCGCAAATAGAAAAGGCTCTGTCAGAAATTGGCTCAGATGCGCAATTGGCGCTTTCAGCAGCGCAAAAAGCACATCGGCGGTGGAGGGACGAATCTCCTGAAGATTTTCGCCAACACTGTACTGCTTTTCTGGCAAGGCGTGGCTTTACATATGAATCCATTCGAGAAGTACTGCCAAAAATCTGGGCAGTCATTCAGGATGAGAATCAGACAGATTAATGATGAGAAGGTGATTTATGGGACCAGGATCAATAGTAACGATAATAATAATAGGTGTACTCGCGCTGGTTGTTGGCGCAGCGGCAGGTTTTTTCTACTACAAGTCTCAGGTGGAAGCCAAACAGAAAGACACGCACCAGAAGGCTGAAATCATTCTGCAGAAGGCAAAAGAAAATGCCAAAACTGTTGAGCTTCAGGCGAAGGATGATGCATTAAAGATACTGAAGAGTGCTGAAGAAGAAGTTGGCAGAAGACGAACGGACTTGAGTCGTGAAGAAGACCGGATGCAGAAAAGGCGTTTGGAGTTGGATACACGCGTAGAAAAAGTCGAGCAGCGCGAACAGCAAATCAACAAACGTCAGAGTTTACTGGATAAACGCTCGAATGAAGTTGAAAAAATGTACACGCAGCAAATTGAAGAGCTGCAAAAGATCGGGCAGATGACAGTAGAAGAAGCGCGGCAGGTTCTTTTAGCTGAAGTGGAAAAAGAAGCGCGTGCAGATATGGCACGCATCATCCGCCAGATCGAAACCGAAGCACGCGAAGATGGCGAACGCCGGGCACGTGAGTTGATTGCAGATGCTATTCAACGTGTGGCATCCGACCAG
>CAZRKL010000027.1:0-21564 GCA_964600595.1 uncultured Leptolinea sp. | reverse complement strand
CAAGCGCTCAGCACAATACCGAGAAGCATGAACAAAACAAGGACGAAAGAGACTTTCTTCTGCATATGGGTTCCTTTTCTTTATTGTTTGATTAATTACCACCGACTTGGGATGGTACTTGATCCACGATCACACCCTGGTTGGCTGTAAGTTCTTCAGGCTTAACCTTATCAGCCGTCAGGAAGAGATCGGAATTACCGTGACAGGCATTACAGGATTGATTCTGGGGGGTTTTACGCTGGATATTGTGCGGGGTGGAATACATCCAGGTATTCACCAGATCAAAATTGGGTAGCAGGTTCTCACCATAGTAGTCGTAATTTGCCGGATCGATGGGTACATGGCGCAATACAGCATATTCATATGGACGGTTTTCATCCTGGCGAGGATTCTTGCCAATATAGAAACCGAGATAATGCGCGTCAGACTTGAAGAAAGGATTTCCAGTTTCTTCACTGACCGCCACATGGCAGCCATCGCAGCTGGTGTACTCAATGGAGTGGCAAACCTGGCACTGCACTTTTTCGCCATGAATGGTGTGCTGTGTAATTGGATCTCCCGCAGCACCGACATCCGTATGGCATGTCTGACAGGATGGTTCTTCTGCACCTGCATACCGATTGAAAACACCATCTTCCGGTGTAGCGTGGATATTTTCACCGCTATGGCATGAGACACAGTTCATTCGGGCGGTGCGGAAGTGAACATCACCCGGAATCTCTTCACCGTTCTTGCCGAGATATTCATTACCCACACGGCTGCCGTGGCAGGCTGTACACGTACGTGTCATGGGTGGAGTCTTTACGTAAGCGTGACCATCCAAAAATCCACCGCCAACGGAGTTCGGTTGGCTGATATGGCAATCTGCACAGGTGGTGTGGCAGGAAGAGCAGTGGTTGTTCATGGCATCTTCAAGTGCCGGGTGATTCTCGGGTACAGATCGACTGAATGTAGCGACGTCATATCCATTGAGGGTATTGTGTAAACTGGTGGCATACTGACCTACGATCTCTTCATGGCAGCTGCCGCAGAATTTTTCCGCGTCTTCAGTCGGATTGCGTACCAAACCTGTATGCGCGGTCAGTTTATCTCCCGCTTGCTGTCCGCCGTGACATGAGATGCATGAAGTACCACTGTGAGGATCATTTAAATAAGCCTCAGTAATCAGAACTTTCTCCCAGGGCTCCAACGGAGCCACATCGCCCCCTCAGCCAACACCTTCTGACTCTTCAACCACTACCTCCTCGGGTTTTGCGTTCGCGATCAGCGCATCCTTATCGGTGTGACAGGTAATACAGTAGTCCATTTCTGCGGTTCCGCTGCCTGTCGTGGTCTCTGTAACAGCTTCAGTTTCAACCACTGGAACTACTGGTTCATTTGGCTCAGCCGGAGGTGCTGGTTTTGGAGCAGCACACCCGCTGATAAATACAACAGCGATCATTAGGGTAGTGAGTATCTGTCGTTTCAATGTTTCCTATCCTTTTTATCTATATAGGATGAGACTGACTCTATTTAATACTATTTTCCTCTTATTAATATAGTGCCAGAAATCATAATCAAATATTTGATTATCTTATGATATATAATAATATTTTCTTATATAGGAGATATATGCTCGATTTACACCAACTACGTGTTTTTATCACTGCGGCTGAATGTCAAAATTTTTCGCAGACCGCTCGTCTGCTTCATATGAGCCAGCCTTCTGTATCTCAAAACATCCAACAATTGGAAGCCAGTATCGGCAAACCGCTTTTCACACGGATTGGAAAAAGACTGATCGTTTCTGAAGCAGGGAATGCTTTACTGCCTATGGCTCGCCAACTGGTTGAGCTTTCATTCCACGCAGAGGCGATCGTGAGTGCTGAAGAGCTGGATCTGATAGGTGAGTTGGAGATCGGTTGCAGCACCAGCCCCGGCAAGTATGTTTTGCCTGTCATCCTATCTGATTTCATGAAAAAATACCCTCAAGTGAGGGCAACCTGCCATGTTACTCCCCGTGATTACGCGCTTGAGATGTTGAGGGCGGGAAAAGTCCATTTTGCATTTTCAAGCAGCCATGATGAACTTGACGAGTCGATAGAATTTCACCGGTTTATCAACGATCCTGTGCGATTAATCGTTCCTCATACCCACCGTTGGGCAAAGGTGAAAGAAATCAAACCTGCTGAATTATTAAATGAAAAATTTATAATGCGTGAGGATAATTCTGGAACCTACAAGGTGGTACGTAACGCTTTGGTTGCAGTCGGAATGAATCCACATGACCTGAAAATTATCCTTACGCTGGGTAATTCTGAGGCTATTGCCATCGCAGTTGCCCAGGGGTTGGGAGTGGGCTTCGTCTCCAGTAAAGTATACGAGAACATGGAACACGCAAAAATTACCGTCGTAAATATTCAAGGTGTGAAGATGATCCAGGAAATCTTCATTTGCCGGCATAAACTGCAGCATTTTGGCGCGGTCCAAAAAGCATTCTGGAATTACATACTCAGTTATGAATTGGCAAACTCAACCAGATAAGCACAGTTTGATTTGGCAATTATAAATACTTGTTTTCTTGATTTATACCCAAACAATAGTACAATTGTTCTATATATATCTTGAACACCATTAGGGGGTCAGGATTATAATTACAGATTGCGAATTTTCCAAATTTAGGCGGCAGATATGACCCAAAATGTAATCCGCGTCGTTGGCGCGCGTGAACACAACTTAAAAAACATCACCGTAGAAATCCCGCGCGATAAGCTGGTGGTCATCACTGGCTTGTCAGGTTCAGGTAAATCATCCCTGGCATTTGATACCATCTTCGCGGAAGGGCAGCGCCGGTATGTGGAATCACTTTCGGCATACGCGCGGCAATTCCTTGGGCAAATGGATAAACCGGATGTGGATTACATCGATGGTTTATCTCCTGCTGTCTCCATTGATCAAAAAGCAACATCGCACAACCCCCGCTCCACTGTTGGTACGGTTACGGAGATTTATGATTACCTGCGTTTGCTATTTGCCAGGGTCGGCATACCGCACTGTCCGGTTTGCGGGCGTGAAGTGGTAAAGCAATCTGCCCAGGAAATTGTTGATACGGTGGAGAGTATGCCCGAGGGGAGCAAATTGCTTATTCTGGCACCCATCGTCCGTGGGCGGAAGGGAACATACCAGAATATTTTTGAAGAAATCCGCAAATCAGGCTTTACCCGTGTCCGGGTGGATGGAACGGTTTATTCGCTCGAAGAAGAGATTAACCTGGACCGCTATAAAATCCATACCATTGAAGCAGTTGTCGATCGCCTGGTGATCCAGAAGGACGGTGTGGATGAAGACAATAAAGCATCCCGCAGCCGCTTGACCGATTCAATTGAGACCGCCTTGAAAGTGGGCGAAGGGTATGTAACGGTTCAGGATGTATCCACAGAAATCCCTGTTGACCATCCGTTTTCTGAACACCTCGCCTGCCCGGAACATGGTGTTTCCATTCCCGAAATTGAACCGCGCACCTTTTCCTTTAATACCCCGCACGGTGCTTGCCCCGAATGCCAGGGTTTGGGCAGCAAATTAGAAATTGATCCTGACCTGCTTATCCCGGATGGCGAAAAGTCATTAAATGATGGCGCCATTGCTGCCATGGAATGGAACAATGCCCGCGAAGAAGGCAAATATTACTGGCAGATGCTGGAGGCAGTTGCAAAACACTATCATCTGGACATGAACAAGCCGTTCAACCAGTTAACCGAAGAACAAAGGAACGCTATTTTATACGGCACGGGTGACCAGGAAATAAACATGCACTTCCAGCGTGAAGACCGCTCTGCTAATTACCGCACCGCGTTTGAGGGGATTGTTGGTAATTTCATGCGAAGATACCGGGAAACGCAATCTGAGTATATCCGCAATAAAATATCCGAGTTTATGAGCAACAAACCTTGCCCGGTTTGCAAGGGTACCCGGTTGCGCCCAGAAGCGCTGGCGGTCACGATTGGTGATGTGAATATCCTCCAGGTGACCGACTGGTCCATCAGTCAGGCGCTCAATTGGATTCACAGTCTGATGCGTGAAGATACCACCCTGACAGCCAGGCAGAAAATCATCTCAGAACGGATTCTCAAGGAAATTGAAGCCCGCCTGGGTTTTCTTGTCAATGTTGGTTTGAATTATTTGACACTTCGCCGCCCGGCTGGTTCTCTCTCCGGTGGAGAGGCGCAACGAATCCGCCTGGCAACCCAAATCGGTTCCCGCCTGATGGGGGTTCTTTATGTTTTGGATGAGCCGTCCATCGGTTTACATCCACGGGATAACTGCCGTCTGCTCGAAACACTGAAAGGATTGCGCGACCTGGGCAATACCGTTTTGGTTGTGGAGCATGATGACGAAACCATCCGCTCTGCTGATTGGATTATCGATTTGGGTCCAGCTGCAGGTGTACACGGAGGGCACATCGTTGCCGAAGGTGACATCCAAACCATTCTGGCTCATCCCAAATCGCTTACGGGGGCGTACCTGTCCGGCCGGATGCAGGTCCCGATGCCTGAAGTTCGCCGCACCGGAAATGGCAAACACCTTACCATCCGGGGTGCGCGGGCAAACAACTTGAAAAATGTGGATGTGGATATACCACTCGGCAAACTGGTTTGCATTACGGGTGTATCCGGATCAGGAAAATCAACGCTGATGGTCGATGTGCTGTACGCCGCGCTCGCCCGTGATCTGAATGGCGCCCACACCCAACCCGGAGAGTATGACCGCATCGAAGGTTTGGAACACCTGGATAAGATCATCAACATCGATCAATCACCTATCGGAAGGACTCCGCGTTCAAATCCGGGCACATACACGGGTATGTTCGATGAGATACGTTCATTATTCACTGAACTTCCAGAAAGCAAGATGCGTGGCTATAAAGCAGGCCGCTTTTCATTCAACGTTCACGGCGGACGGTGTGAAGCCTGCCAGGGACAGGGTCAACTGCGGATTGAAATGCAATTCCTGCCCGATGTGTATGTTCCCTGCGATGTCTGTCATGGCGCCCGGTTCAATCGCGAAACACTACAGGTGAAATTTAAAGGTCTCTCGATAGCCGATATATTGGATACCACGGTGGATAGCGGTCTGGATGTTTTCTCCGCGTTTCCATCCATTGCCAACAAGTTAAAACTGCTGCAGGATGTGGGTTTGGGATATATAAAAATCGGTCAATCCGGCACCACCCTGTCGGGTGGAGAAGCCCAGCGTGTCAAACTGGCAAAAGAACTTTCGCGCAGAGCTACCGGGCGTACATTCTATGTACTGGATGAACCATCTGTCGGATTACACGCAGCGGATGTGCATAAACTAATTGAAGTGCTGCAGCGTCTGGTGGATACAGGCAACAGTGTGTTGATCATCGAGCACAACCTCGATATTATCAAGGTGGCAGATTATGTTATCGACCTGGGTCCTGAGGGCGGCAATATGGGGGGTGAGATAATCGCCACTGGATCACCGGAGGATATTTGTAAAAACAAGCGCAGTTACACAGGCAAGTATTTGCAGAAATATCTCCATGAAAATGGCAATCATACCCAAAAGCCACCCTGCCAGGATGATTTATCCTAGGGTGTCCAGATCATTTGCCTTATCCCACCTGGAATGTTTCCGGCAGGCATTGGGGAAAATTCAGGAAATGTCGCGGTATAAATCGTTCCATCATCCACTGCCATAATCAGGGTATTCCCATTTACTGGATCCCACAACAAGCCATCTATCAACCCGGTTTCAATATCCATCCAGTTAAGGCTGTCTGTCGAGACTACAACCCTGCCCTGCCGGTTTTCAATCACTTCCCATGCCGTGAATCCGTTTGTGGATATCGCGGGATGGTAAGACTTTTCTTTGATTGGCGGATCATAACGGGTACCGTTTTCATCGATCACGCCAACCGGGTAGGCAAAAAATGCTCGGCTTTCAGGAAGCCAGTTGAACTCGTAAGCTTTCTCCTCAGCCAGTTTCTGATAAGATCCTTCATCTGGCGAGAACCGATAGATCCCCTGCCCTGGTGAGTTCTTGCAATCTGCGGATGCAGAATACAGCATTTCACCTGTAGCTGGGAAGGTCGAGATCACATAGAAACTCTCCTGCATCACCTTCTCAGATTTTCCCGTCTCAACATTTATCAGCCGTAAATTCTGATTCCCGCAAATATCCACACTATCATAAGAATAATAATGTTGAGGATCTTTCCAACCCAGGGAGATGATGTGCATTCCCTGTGGCAGGGGCTGCTTTATTACTTTATTGTTGGTTACCTCTACTGCCCAAATGCCATCCAAACGGTTGTATCCAACAATCGCCCCGCCAAATGGAGGAACCCAACTCACCCCATAATGGATTACATACCTGCCATCCGGTGACCAGGTGGGAACAATCGCCTGAGCGTTCCCATCTTTCAAACGTTTGATATTGTCATCCGCAAAATCATAAAGATAGAGATCCGAAGTTTCTCCATTCAGCGCTCCAGTGAATGCCAGCATATCCTTATCTCCTGGCATCCAGGCAACAGCAGGATAATTGAAGATCGCG
Organism: uncultured Leptolinea sp.; assembly: GCA_964600595.1. Taxonomy (GTDB): domain Bacteria; phylum Chloroflexota; class Anaerolineae; order Anaerolineales; family Anaerolineaceae; genus DAIOEK01. Next base: position 15,006 of record CAZRKL010000027.1, on the reverse strand, counting down.
TAATACGCCAGAGCCTTCTTGCTGGTCGGATCAGAGAGAAGCTCATCCTGGTTAATTTCCAACAGCCTGGTCAATATTCGTGTTGTTCCTGAGGGGATCGATACTTCCGCCAGTACCAACCCATCTTGATCTTGTGACACAAACACAATTCGGTCGCCTGCTGGTGATAACGCTGAATGCAAATCCGCCATACCTGCCGATAAATCCGTAAGTTTTGTTAACACGCTGCCATCCGGATTGCTTATCCAGATACCTGAATCTCCAGAGAACATTACATATGGTCCGTTCTCATTTAATTCCGTTTTTGCAACCGGTGCTGGTGTCGCCGTGGGCTCAACCGGTATATCAGTTACTTCAGGCTTTAGCACAACAGTTTGTAGAGTTGCAGATTCAAACACGGTTGGCTGCATTTCTTCACCCTTACGAGTCGAGGTAAGGCTGCATGAGATGACAAATATTAGAATTAGAGCTGAGAAAACAATCCTCGTAAGGCTTTTCATAGTTAGGCTCCAGGTATTTCGAAAATTATGACGGCAAACAATTATACGGGTCAAAGCGTTCAGTTTTCAATGTGGGATATCTTTCACGTACAAACTATCCATTACCTTCCAACAAAGAAATTAGGGTTGGATATGGTAAACTAAAACCAGCCCAATATTAGGTAAACAACATGTCTCCATTCTTACAACTTGCAGCCGTTCTTGTTGTGATATTGCTTGCAGCAAAACTGGCAGGGTATCTTGCAACCAGGATCGGACAACCATCTGTACTTGGTGAGTTGATCATCGGATTGATCCTTGGTCCTTCTTTGCTGGATGTGACCCATTTAGCATTTATTTCTGACGCACACCTCCCGGAAATCGTTCATGAATTTGGCGAGTTTGGTGTTTTGCTCTTAATGTTTCTCGCGGGGATGGAACTACACATCAGTGATTTGAAGCAGCAGTTTAAAGTTTCCGCGCTGGCAGGAATTTTGGGAGTCATTTTCCCTGTCCTACTGGGTTGGGGGATTGGTTCTGCCTTTGGTTTGGATTTAGGCGGGAGCATCTTCCTGGGATTAACCATGGGCGCCACAAGTGTATCGATTTCAGTTCAGACACTTATGGAACTAAAAATGCTTCGATCCAGAGTGGGGCTGGGCTTGCTCGGTGCAGCTGTATTTGATGATGTTTTAGTGATCATCCTGCTATCGATTTTTCTCGCACTCATCTCAGGCGGCGGATCGGTTCTCGCCATTCTGCTCATCTTTGGGAAGATCCTGCTGTTCATGATCCTTTCTCTAATCATAGGCATTTGGGTATTACCCAGGCTTGCGCATGCAGTTCATCAGCGGCCTATCAGTCAGGGTATTCTTACACTATCGCTGGTTATCATGTTGGTATATGGTCTGGGTGCAGAAATAATTGGAGGCATGGCTGCCATCACCGGCACATTCATCGCAGGGTTAATGTTTTCCCGCAGTCCTGAAAAACAACGTCTTGAGACTGGTCTGCGGGCTATTGGTTACAGCTTTTTTATCCCCATCTTCTTTATCAGTATCGGTCTCTCATTAGATCTACACGAACTGAGGGTGGATGCTCTCTGGCTGCTTCTGGCAATCAGTGTATTTGGAATCCTGGGAAAACTGATCGGTTCAGGTCTGGGGGCAAAATTAGCGGGTTTCACTAATCGTGAATCCCTTCAACTCGGTGCGGGTATGATATCTCGGGGAGAAGTGGGGCTCATCGTTGCTTCAGTTGGTATTCGTGAAGGTCTTGTGAATACAAATGAATTTTCCGCGGTTGTAGGGATGGTGGTCATCACAACCATAGTCACTCCACCCTTCTTACGCGCATTATTTCAAAAACCAAAAGTTGTTGAACCAGAACTTTCCACTCAAAAAGAAGCGGAGGAAGCATGAAATATCTGGTCATCCTTGTCGTACATGATATTGAAAAACTCGAAGATGTCGTCGCTGGTTGGCGAAGCGCAGGTGTGGGTGGTGCTACCATCCTCCCCAGTTTAGGGTTAGCCAGTCTTGATAAAAAGCGCGCACTCCGGGAAGACATGCCGCTCATGCCGTTGATGGATGCCATCTTTGAAGATGATGAAGAACTGAACCGCACCCTTTTCACCATTATCGATGGGAAAGAAACTCTGGATAAGGTAGTAGAAGTAACCCAGAATATCCTGGGGGATCTGGATTCGCCAAACAATGGCGTCATGGCTATCCTTCCAGTGGAAGCTGCCTACGGAGTGCGCAAACGCACAGATATGGAATAAATCAGAAAAGATGAGAATTCTTTGCATCGATGTCGGTACAGGCACGCAGGATATCTACCTGTTTGATTCACGCATGGATCTGGAGAATGGTTATAAGTTGATCCTGCCATCTCCAACGATGATGATCCATCGAAAACTGAAATATTCAGCAAAACAAAACATTTCTGTTGCGCTGCATGGCGTTATGATGGGTGGCGGTCCTTCCAGCTGGGGAGCAGAAGCTGTTATCCGCGCTGGCGCGCGTGTCTATGCCACACCGCAGGCTGCCCGAACCATCAATGACGATCTCGTGAAAGTCGCAGAAACTGGCATTACCCTGGTTTCAGATGATGAATTGGCTGCCCTTCCACCAGATGTGCAACGTGTTGAGCTGGCAGATTTTAATTACCCGTTGATTCGTCAGACATTCTCGGCGTATGGTGTTTCACTTGATAACATCGCCGGAGTGGCAATTTCTGTGTTCGACCATGGTGATGCGCCGTCAGATGTATCTGACCGGCAGTTCAGGTTTGATTATCTTAACGAGCGGATCCTTACCAGGAATTCTTTAAGCACATTTGCATTTACCAGAAACCAGATCCCCACCATCATGTCACGTCTGGAAGCAGTGGCGCAATCTGCAAAAGATACACCCGGGGAATTGATCCTGATGGATTCTGCGCCGGCTGCGGTTGCAGGTGCCATCCTCGATGATCGTGTTCAGAAATTAGCGCGCAGGGTAATTGTCAATATTGGCAACTTTCACACCCTGGCTTTCAGACTACACCATAACCAGATAGAAGGATTATTCGAACACCACACCGGGTTATTATCTTCTGAAAAGCTCGATCATTACATAGAGGGGTTATTTACGGGTGACCTGTCCAGGGAAGAGGTATTTGATGATCATGGTCACGGTTCGCTGATGTACGATCAATCACCCATCGCATGGGGTAAAGGCGATTTTGATCTGGTTGTTACCGGTCCCCGCAGAAGTATGATCCAGGCGTCCAAATTCCGGAGCTATTTCCCAGCCCCTTATGGCGATATGATGATCACCGGCTGTTTTGGTATGCTCAGCGCGGCTGCAGACCTTTTACCAGACTACCATGATGAGATCCTCTCGGCTCTCTACAGACAAAAGCCCACAGGCATCGCCCCCTGGGATTTTGATGATTTCGATAAATAGTTGACGATTATCAGGTAAAAAAACATGGCTGACTTTCCCCTCATCATCGAAATGGTTCCCCGCACCTGTTTCTTTTCCAACCTGCGTTCCAACCTGAGTAAAAAAGATTGGGAGAAGCTGCGCCAGTGGCGCATCCGTGAAGCGGATGGGCGCTGTGAAATTTGCGGATCATTGAATGGTGGAAGGTCGCTCGAGTGCCATGAAATCTGGGAGTACGAAGAAGATACCTATACGCAGAAGTTAGCAGGGCTTGTCGCGCTTTGTAGAGAATGCCATCGCGCCAAGCACATGGCGCTTGCCCGTGAAATGGGCTGGGAAGATGCAGCCCGCCGGCATATCATGCGCATCAACCGCTGGACACCGGGTCAGGTAGAAGTGTATATTAATGAAGCGTTCGAACTATTCGAATACCGCAGCCAGTTCCATTGGGCACTCGACATTCAGTGGCTCACTGGCATGGAAGTCACCATCCCGCACAAGCTGGATCGCGAGGGTTAAGCATCTATATCCGCATAACAGCCCGGATATCTTTCCACACAAGCACCAGCATTATTAATCCGGCAGTCCCCATCGCAACGATGGCGTTAATCCATCCCGATAGGGGCAGGTAATTCGCCAGTCCAAGAACCACTCCTCCACACAGGGCGCTCGCCAAAATAGCCCGCCAAAAAGCTCCCCCTAAATCGATCCTCACCTGGTATTTCTTCCACAACAAATAGAAGAGCAAAGCCATTTCTACCGTGAAAGCAATGGATGTCGCCCACGCAATCCCTTCCGCGCTGCCCATCCTCGCCAGTGGAATACCCACCGCAATGAATACCAGTCCAGTTACCGCGGAGGCGAGCAGCGGAATATTGGCATTCTGGCGGGCGTAAAACGCCCTGGCACCCACCTCAATCACGGAATGAGCCAGCAGTCCGGCCAGGTAACCCTGAGCCGCCAACATTACCAGCGCGGTACCGGCATCATCAAATCCAAATGCCAGCTTTACAAGAGGAGATAACCCCAACGATAAGATCACTGCCACGGGCAGAGTCAACGCGAGAAGGTACGCAGTGCATTTTTGAATGGCTGAGCCGAACGCGTCCCAATCTTTCCTGGTTGCGTGTTCTGCAAGTGTTGGAAGCAGCGCCGTACCCAATGCAGTCCCAATGAGCGTCTCGGGCACTTGCATCAGCATCCAACCATAGGTAAGCGCTGAGACTGCCCCTGTTCCCAGATCTGATGCCAGGTTATCTCTCGCGATGAAAATCAATTGGATAAAAAACATGGTTAATAATCTGGGTCCCAGCAGCCGCAATACTTTACGTACTGGAGCGGTATCCACACCCAGGCTGGCAAACCAGGTGAACTTGTATTTCAACAAACCGGGGATTTGGATCAACAAATGTAATAACGCGCCGATAATCACGCCCAGAACAAGACCATGTATCCCCATATCAAATGCAGGCAGTCGAATACCGGCGATAACCATTCCCTCAGCCGGGGCAAGCACTCCGGCTCCAAAAATCTGTCCAGCGTTATAAAGCAGCGGAGCCATTGCCGGAAACAGAAAGTGCTGGTTTGCCTGTAATCCAGCCATCACCAACCCGCTGATTGAAAATATTAGAGTTGCTATTAAGTTCAACCGCATCAATTCTGCTACCAGACGCTGCTGCTCAGAGTGAAAACCGGGCGCGATACCCAGCCTCCATCCCACCAGTGATTCAGCGAATATGGCGATGATAACCGCCAGAAATGCGGTGACCAGAAATGCCAGATTGGCAATCCTCGAGAAAAGACGCCAGAATGCCTGTCTGCCATCCTGAGTCAAGACCTCGCTGAGCACTGGAATCAGGGCAATTGCCAGCGCGCCACCGGAAATCAGGGCAAACAACATATCTGGAAGATTATTAGCCGCGTTAAATGCATCCAGTTCCTCAGACAAGCCAAATACTCTGGCTGTTAACACCTGTCGGAGGATAGCCAGTACTTTATCTATCGCAAAAAAAACCAACAGCAAAAGCGCTGCCCGTGATACCTGTGACAACTGAATGGATGATTTAAAACCCCGGAGAATACGCTGCATAAATTCCCTTAATCCAAGCAATATCGGTTTAGAAATTCCTCAATGGTTCGGTAATAAGCTTCCAGAGTCTCTCCGCTTCGCCAGCCATGCCCCTCGTTCTCAAATCTGACATATTGATATGGCGTGCCATTCTGAATTAGTTTTTGAACAATTTCTTCAGTTTGTGAGATAGGCACAACTGGATCTTCCGCACCATGGAATAACAAAATAGGATCACGAATGGCTTCTGCCTTAAAGATAGGTGATCGTTCCCGCATTAATTCACGACTTTCGTGCAAAGGACCAATCAGTGAATCATAATAATGGCTTTCAAATTTAAAGGTTTCTTCCACAATCGTACTCAGGTTGGCTACCCCATATGCGCAAATTGCAGCCTTGAATTTGCCCGGGTAGCGGATTAGTGTATTCAGAACAGTAAAACCACCCGCGCTGCTGCCTTTTAAGACGATCCTGTTCGGATCCACCCACCCGCTCCCCTGCAGAAATTCAACAGCAGAAAGAGTATCTTCAACATCACTTACGCCCCAGTTGGAATCAAGAGCCTCACGATAACTGCGCCCGAAGCCTGTGGAACCACGATAGTTGACAGAAAGGTAAGCGTATCCCCGACTGGTGAAGAAGGCAGTATCGGCTGAAAAGTTCGCTTGCACTTGCGATGTGGGTCCGCTATGCACATGCAGAATCACCGGGGGCAATCCCTCATCTACGAAATCACTATGGTTGGGTGTATATAGAATTCCATGAATTCTGCCGGCTTCAGTCATCCACGAAACTGGTTCAGCAATGGGAAGTTCTTCGGGTGTGATGCTTTCTGGCATACCAGTGCGGATAACCGATAGCTGATTGCCTTCAATTACTATCAATCTGGGTGTTTGTTTTGGAGAGGATGCCTGCAGTGCAATTCTGCCATCGGTCATATTTACATTTATCTGTGCCAGGTGAGTAAAATTCCCTGCATTCATCGGAATAATTTCTCCGGTTGAGATATCTACCTTCCAGAGTTCACTAAAACCTTTTTCATTCCCAATTACATAAATATGCATGGAATCTGGCGACCAACTCATTACCCGCATTCCCTGCAACCAGGCGGGAATCAACATAGATTTACCGCCCAGAACTTCTTTCTTCTTCCAGCCTGCCACAGAGGCAACCATTAAACTATCCCATTCTCCCTGATTCTCCAACCACGCTAACCATTTGCCGTCAGGTGAGAACTCTGGTTGGAATACCGGAACCGTCTCACTCCCGGAGAGGTGAATTCGATCTGTTATGCTCACTCGATCCTGGTTGAAGTGCGTAATGATAAGCCGGGCACCCTGCCAGGGCATTTGTGGATGAGACCATTCCACCCAGGCGATCATTTTTCCATCCGGATGCCAGACCGGCTGCATGTAGAAATCTGCCCCTTCTGAAATGATGTGGGTTGAGTGCCCAGCTTCTTGTAAGTTTACATTCATCAAGCGGTCAATATCATCGTGTGAGTTTACAAAAAGTGCAATACTCCCATCTGGAGAAATAACCGGGGCAGCAGATGCCCCTTGGGATGTTGTTATGAGTTCAGGTGTGCCGCCGGTTGCATGGGTCAAAAATATCTGACCATCTTTATCAACAAAAACAATTTGATCATTCCGAACAGAGAAATCCCCGCCACCGTAGAACAACCCGCCTCTGATCTTATGCGCGAAGGTTAGGTCACGATAGCCTTCAACAGGATCATAACGAACCAGCGCCGATCGGTCACTGCGTTTCTCCAGCCAGATCAGCTTCTCCGCATCCCACTGGGGATCGCTTAAGCCAATCCCGCTACCCATCCACGCGGTCGTCAACTTGGAAGACCATTTTCCATACGGAACCGCCACTTTACTTTTTTTCAAGGCACACCTCATTTATCCATCCTTCGACATTATAGCCTACTCGAATAGCCTATGCTGCGTTGATTCAACATACATAATTATGCATTGTTGGAATGTGGTAAATTTGGATACAGTATTGATTCGCTATTTTTTGAGGTAGAATAAGGAAAATCAACCAAAAAAGATAATTCAGGGAAACCTATGAACAAAAAAGAATCTGCACAGGAAGTGATTGAGAACTATAAAAAGAAACAGCAATGGGGTCCTTTTGTTTTTGGAGCGCTCGCTGTATTGCTGGTCGTCGTCGGAATATTCGTTGTGGTCTTCTGGCTGACTGGTGATCAGACGAAACCATTACTGCCATTTCTTGCCAGCAAAACACCCACTCCAACGAATACGGCAACTCCCACGCCGGTCACCCCAACCAATACACCAACAGTGACCCCAACTGAGACTTCGACTCCTACCATAACAATGACCCCAACAGCATCGGGTCCTTTTGAAGTGGTCGTTCAGGAAAATGATACCTGTTACGATCTAGCTGTAAGATACAACACCAACCTGGCGGTATTGATCAAGTTAAATGAACCCCAGTATGGACCAAACTGCTTGATTTCAGTGGGCGCAAAAGTCCTCATTCCACCCCCGGGGGCTGAACTTCCCACCGCCACACCTGTGGACCTCACCCAATTGGTAAGGGGATACATCTTCCGTGGTTACGCAGTCCAGCAGGGAGAGATCCTCTCGACAATTGCGGAGAAATTCAACAGCACTGTTGACGCGATCTTACAACAAAACAAACTGACTGATCCCAATAGCATTTACCTGGGTCAGCTGCTGGATATTCCAGTTAACATTGTCACTCCGGTGCCAACAAGCGCAAATACCAGCACACCAACTGGAACTCTCCCCGCCACGGCTGTGATTCCTACCGGCACCGCCACACCATAGCATTTTCAATACCAGAATCAGCCGCCCTTGCGGGCGGCTTTTCGTTGTATGATTTACAGTAAAGAAAGATGAGTTGATGAAAGTCAATAATCCATCGGCAGAGATCCCAAACCCAACGCATAAACAGTATTATCGTTGGATAGATCTGGTTACCGCGGCATTTGTTGCTGTCCTGTTGATCTCAAATGTCGCTTCAACCAAGATTTTGCAATTGGGACCTTTCTCATTCGATGGCGGCACCATTCTCTTTCCACTCGCGTATATCTTTGGAGATATTCTCACAGAAGTATACGGATATCGCCGATCCAGAAGGGTGATTTGGACCGGGTTCTTCTGGATACTGGCGGCAGCAGGAATTTTTACAATTGTAGATATTCTCCCGCCAGCGGATGGGTGGGAGCTTCAGGACAGTTTTCATAATATCCTCGGACAGACCCCGCGAATTGTGGTTGCCTCTCTGGTGGCATATTTTGCCGGAGAATTCAGCAACAGCTTCACCCTCGCCAAGCTCAAAATCCTGACCCGCGGAAGACTTCTCTGGCTTAGAACCATCGGGTCAACGCTGGTTGGCGAGGCTGTCGATACCATGCTTTTTCTCGTGATAGCGTTCTGGGGTGTATTACCGCCAGCTTTATTAATAACGGTTTTGATCTCGAATTTTGTATTCAAAGTGGGAATAGAAATTCTATTCACTCCGCTCACCTATCGGGCAGTTAACTGGTTGAAACGGGCAGAGAACGAAGATTTCTTCGACACCCATACCGACTTCAATCCATTTTCCAGTCACTAAAATCCAAGTTCCCATACCCTATACAGTTCCTGACTTCTGTTGTGATCCTGAATAATTGATGATATTATTGATAATGATAATCGTTATCAATTAGGAAGGATGAGAATGGCTAAACGAGACAGTGAGAACTGGATGAATAAGTTGCGGGAGAAAGGCTACCGCATCACACCTCCGCTTTCTGCAGTCGTCAGAATCATGGCAGATAGTGTCCGCGTTATGGATGCCCGGGAAATATTTCTACAAGCCAGGCTGGATCTGCCAGATATCGGTCTGATGACGATATACCGCACACTTGAAAAACTTGAAGACGCCCGTCTCGTCCAACGGGTGCACCAACCCAAAGGCTGTCAATCATTTGCACCAGCACCGTCCGGTCATCAGCATTTGCTTTTATGTGTGGATTGCGGACGGATTGAATACTTCAGTGGTGATGACCTGGATGCGTGGTTTACCGGCATCGGAAAAGACAAAGGATATAACATTTCGGATCACTGGCTGCAGTTATTTGGTCATTGCGGCATTTGTAGAAAGATAACCAAACCATGAACAGACAATTATTAAAGATAATTTTCCTGCCTTTTTTAGTGAGCGCTTGTTTTTCACCCTCTCCCCAAAAAACAGAAGGTGAATTACAGGTGGTTGCGATCGAATCGTTTCTTGCAGATATTACTCAACAGGTCGCCGGTGATCGTCTTAACATTCAATCCCTTATCCCCCAGGGTGTCGATCCCCACACTTTTGAACCCTCTCCCAGAGATATCATCAAACTGACTACAAGTGATGCGATCATCATTAACGGCGCGGGGTTTGAAGCATGGCTCGATTCGGATTTCGATGCGAATCTCACTGATCAAATTATTATTACCGCATCTGATGGGTTGGTGAGCCGTACTCCCTCCATAAGCGAACATACCGACTATGAAACAGGCGGCGAAGAGCTTGCGATTGATGGTGCAAATCACTCGCACGAAGAAGGTGATCCGCACTTCTGGCTGGACCCGAACAATGTAATCCGCTATGTTGAAAACATCCGCGATGGATTGATCCAAATTGACTCGGATGGAGAAGAGGTTTATCGCCAGAATGCACAAAAATATTCAGAAGAACTTTTGGAATTAGATCATTGGATTATGAATGAGGTTAGCGCAATTCCCCCGGAGAATAAAGTCATCATTACCAACCATGAATCCTTCGGATATTTCGCTGACCGCTATGGATTCAAGATTATCGGAACAATAATTCCGGGTGTTTCCACCGGGTCTTCTCCATCTCCCCGTCAAATAACCGGGCTTGTGGAAGAAATCAAAGGAAACGGAGTGAAAGTCATCTTTTTAGAATCAGGTTCCAACCCGCAACTTGCCAATCAGATAGCCAGTGAAACTGGTGTGAATGTCGTGGAAGATCTATACACACACTCAATAACCACTGACAATGGAAATGCTCCTTCATATATTGATATGATGCGCTGGAATACCAGATTAATTGTGGAAGCGTTAAGGTAAAAATGACACAATTATCAGAATTGAATCCCTCACCTGCCAGGCTGGATTTTAACAATGTATCTGTAAGTTATGGTGATAAAACCATCCTCGAAAACATAACCTTTCAAGTTCCACACGGCGCCAGGGTTGCGGTGGTTGGTCCAAATGGCGCCGGTAAGTCCACCCTTTTTAAAGCAATGGTAGGATTGCTCCCAATAAGCTCCGGCCAGGTTTTTATCCATGGTAAACCTCTCGGGCATCATATGGATTGCGTAGCCTATATCCCTCAAAAAGAAGAGGTTGACTGGCGATTTCCTGTAACCGTGCGGGATGTAGTCATGATGGGACGGTTTGGAAAAATACGCTGGTTCCAACCCCCAGGTCAGGATGACCATCAGGCTGTTCGGAAAAGCCTTTCCATGATGGATATCTACGACCTGGCAGACCGTTCAATTAATCAGCTCTCAGGCGGTCAGCAACAGCGGGTTTTCCTTGCCCGGGCGCTCGCCCAAAGCCCGCATATCCTGTTGATGGATGAACCTTTCAATGGAGTCGATTTCGCAACCCAGGATGCCACCCTCCAATTGCTGGATGATCTAAAAAAAGAAAATGTAACTGTCATTGTATCCACCCACGATCTCAACCTCGCGAATGAACGATTTGAATTGGTCTTATTGCTCAACCGGAAATTAATAGCATTTGGTCCCCCGGCTGAAGTGTTTACCAAAGAGATCATCCAAAAAGCATTCAACACACAGGTGATGATGCTGGATGGAGCCATCGTGGTCGATCAATGTTGTGGTCATGACCATCACGGAGAGGAATAGAAATGCTTACCTGGCTATTTGCTCCTTTTTCATATGCATTTATGCAACGCGGATTGGCTGCCGGGTTGATTGTAGGAATCCTATGCGCTGTGATCGGGTGTTATGTGGTTCTTAAAGGAATGGCTTTTCTCGGAGATGCCATGGCGCATGCCATTCTCCCTGGTATCGCGGTTGCCTATCTTTTACAGGGAAATTTGCTAATTGGTGCCCTGGTGGCTGCCATCGTGGTGGCACTTGGCATCAGCTTTTTCTCGCGAGAAGGCACAATTAAAGAAGATACAGCCATTGGCATATTTTTCGCTGCCGCACTTTCACTGGGTGTGGCGTTGATCAGTTCCATCCGTACATATGCGGTCGATTTATCGCATATCTTGTTCGGAAATGTGCTCGGTGTATCCACGAACGATCTGATCCTCACTGGCTTACTGGCCTTGTTCATTCTGGTGATGATTTTCGCCCTTTACAAGTATTTTCTGGTCGTGTCATTTGACCCGATCTTAGCCGCCACGCTTCGTCTGCCGGTCAGTTTATTACGCACTTTTCTTATGATTCTGCTGGCGCTGACTGTGGTAGTTTCCACGCAAACAGTAGGCGTCGGATTGGTCGCCGCCATGCTGGTAACACCGGGTGCAACCGCTTACCTCCTTACGCGGAGGCTACCCAGTATGATGGCAGTTGCAGCCATTTTGGGAGCTCTTTCCAGTTTGGTTGGGTTGTTTGTCAGTTATTACCTCAATATTGCCTCAGGAGCTGCCGTTGTTCTTTGTGCCACCCTGTTTTTTATCCTTGCATATTTCTTTTCCCCCCAAAAAGGATTACTTTTCAGAAATAGATAACCAAAGATGTTTGAATGCACAACTTTTTCTAAATGTTTTCGTAATTGAAATATAAGGAGTATTAGATTATGAAAAAGAATTGGCATTCTTATACATTGCTTGCCTTGCTGGTTTTGAGCATCTCTCTCTTTGCTGCTCAACCGGTTCAGGCTTATGAAGTTGACCCGGATGGTCGGGTGGATGAAGGTGAAGTCATCAATGATGATCTTATCCTCGCTCAGGATAGTGTCATCATGGAAGGCACTGTTAATGGATTACTGCTCGCCACCGCACAGAATGTTTTTATTAATGGAACAGTGAATGGCGATGCCTTCTTGTTCGGTCAGAATGTGACCATTGGTGAAGGTGCTGTCATTCAGGGGAATCTCTTTCTCGGCGCCCAAACAGTAATTATTTCGGGCAAAGTGGATGGGAGCGTTTTTTCAGGGACCATGGCAACCACATTTAAGAATCCTGCCTTCGTAGGACGCAATGTTTACTTTGGCGGATACAGCCTTGAAATTTTGCAGGGCGCCGAAGTAAATAAGGATGTCGCTGCCGGTGGGTATCAGGTGGTTGTATCGGGCAATATAAACCGGGATTTAAACGCGGATGTCGGCGCATTGAAAATTAATGGTCGGATCGGGCGGAATGTATCTGCTGTTGTCGCGGAACCATCTGATGACACTTCATCAGCGCCGTATATCCCCCAGCAAAACATGCCCATGACGCTTAATCCAGGTTTGCACATTGCAGAAGATGCTGAGATCGGTGGAAATCTTTCGTACACCAGCGTTATTCCCCAGGAATCTGCCATTAAGAGTGCACCATCTGGAACAGTGTATTACATGACACCAGTTCCTGATGATGAAGGTCAAACTGTTAAAGTGAGTGACAAGCCACACACCAGCAACAGAATTCTCATTCAAATCGGGAAAATGATTAAAGATATGGGCAAGAATTTTGTCTCCCTGTCTATCCTAGGCGCCCTTGCTCTCTGGCTGATCCCCGGCATTTTGAATGGCTTTGTCCAAACACTAAAAGCCAAACCCTGGCAGTCTGCCGGAGTAGGCATCCTGACATATATCCTGAGCTGGGTTGCGGTCGGTCTGGCTGTATTGGTGGTCATTGCCATAACGGTTCTGCTTGCATTCATCACCCTGGGCGGTTTATCAGGAGTATTCTTCTGGTCTGGAACATCCATCATACTTGTGTATCTCACCATCTTTGGAATGATGGTGGCGTTGGGAAGCAAAGTGGTTGTGTCCTACCTGGTTGGAAACTGGATCCTATCCCTGTTCATCAAAGATCAGTCGGTTAACTCCTATGCAGCTTTGCTGATCGGTGTCGTGATTTACACCCTGCTCCGGGCTATCCCCTTCTTTGGAGGATTGGTAAGTTTTGTAGCAATCGCGTTTGGTCTGGGTGCAGCATCACTCTACATAATCAACCGCCTACAGAAGAAATCCGAATTGATCGCACAGTCGTAAAAAAACATTTATCCAGATTTTAGGGATGCTTCTGACCGAAGCATCCCTTTTGAGTTAAAATGAGGGCTTATGTTCAGCACAATAAAAAACGGATGGCAAGAGTACCCCCGCCAGTTTTGGCTGATGTTTTTTGGTATGCTCATCAGTACCATTGGCTCAAGTATGATCTGGCCATTCTTAATGGTATACGTCAGCGGTAAACTTAATCAACCGCTCGGAGTCGCATCCACACTCATTACAATGAACGCCGCTGTTGGTCTGGTGATGAATTTCATTGCCGGTCCGGTAATTGATAAATTAGGTCGAAAATGGGTCCTGGTTTTCGCGCTTGCCGGAAACGCGGTTGTGTATATGTTACAGAATCAGGCAAACTCATTTGCCGGTTTTGCACTGGCGCTCAGTCTGGCTGGAGCATTTAATCCCATGTATCGTGTTGCCTCCGATGCGATGATGGCTGACCTGATCCCCCAGGAGAAACGGGCGGATGCTTATTCGCTGTTGAGGATGAGTAATAATCTGGGAGTGGCGATTGGACCGACCATAGGTGGTTTTGTTGCAGCCCAGTCATACAGTACCATATTCTACATTGCCTCCGCCTGTATGCTCACATACTCGATCATCCTGGCGATTGGAGCCCGGGAAACCCTGCCTGCGAAATCCATCATCACTGGCGCGCTGGTTCCAAAACAGAAATTGGCCGGATATGGTGAAATTTTCAGAGATAAAAAATTCGTAACCACCATCGGCGCTTTTACATTCTGCATGACCGGCTCTGCCGTCTTATGGGTGTTACTCTCGGTTTACCTGAAAAATAACTTTGGCATCCAGGAAAATCTATATGGATTTATCCCTGCCACCAATGCCATCATGGTGGTTCTATTCCAGATCGCGGTCACCCGTTACACCTTAAGATTCCCGCCAGTGATGGTTATGGCAACAGGAGCCTTATTTTACGCGGTGGGTGTTGGCAGTGCTTATTTTGCCAACGGTTTCTGGGGATTCTGGACCAGCATGGTCATTCTCACCATTGGCGAGCTGGTTTTGATACCGACCACCACCACTTTTGTCGCCAATCTTGCCCCTCCCGATATGCGCGGACGCTACATGAGTATTTACAATCTGTCCTCGGGGGTTGCCATGGGCACCGGACCCGCATTTGGTGGATTTGTGAATGATCACTTTGGTCCAAGAAATATATGGATTGGGGCATTCAGTATTGGCATCATATCCCCTTTACTTTACCTGATGCTTTCACGTAGAGACAAATCCCTGAAAACAGTAACCAACGCATAATTAAATAT
>CAZRKL010000026.1:4626-21713 GCA_964600595.1 uncultured Leptolinea sp. | reverse complement strand
GATGAGACCGCCATATACCTTCCGCGCATTTCCTCGGGTGCAAAATGCGCCACCAACGCCTGACTTACCGGCACAACAATCATTTCACCCACAGTAATGATCAGAATCGACAGGACAAACAGCCAGAATGCCTGAATGAATCCGATCATACCAAAGCCAACCATATAAAAAGCGCAGCCAACCGCCATGGTGAGCATCGGGGCGAATTTTTTTGTCTGGCTGGTCACCCAGAATTGGGTAAGCACCACCAATATGGCACTGGCACTTAACAGATATCCGTACTGTGTTGTTGGGATCTGGTGTACATCCCGCAGGTAAACGGACAGGGTGCTGTACATCTGCTGGTAAACCAACAGCATGAGAATGGATACAACAATGAATCCCATAAACAGCTTATCTTTAAATGGCACCTTGTAGCCTGCCATCGTTTGCAATATGGATTCTTCTGTCTTGCCCGCTTTTGCTTCCGGTTTGGTTTCGGGGATAAATTTCATGACAATGAATGTGGTGGTCAAACTGAAGACCGCATCCAGGATGAAGAGCAGCAGGTATGACTGGGCTGCGATAAAGCCTCCGATGGTCGGTCCGATGATCCATGAAAGGTTGGCAACTACGCGGATGATACCGTATCCTTCGTTGCGCTGCTCCTCCGGTAGCATATCCGCCACCATGGCGTTATGAGCAGGACCGGAAACGCTACCCAATACGCCGATGACCGCAATCAGCGGGTAAAGGACCAAGTACTCATTCACAAATCCCAATGCGAGCGCACTGGTTGCGCTGAAAACCAACCCGAACAAAATGATCCGCTTACGCCCGAATTTATCGGTCAGCGCGCCGCCAATCGTATTCCCAAACAATCCAAAGAGCGACATCATCCCGAGCAGAACACCTGCCTGGGTCATGCCCACGTTGAATTTTTGTGTGATATAGAGGGCAAAAAATGGGTAAAGTAACGTACCGCCAATCATATCAATGAAGACGGTGCCAACCAGCACCCAGAATTTTCCTGGAAAACGGCGATAGATAGACTGAATTTTGGTAATCATTGAGTTATCCATACTCTTTCGCGTTCACCCGCTTAAGTACATCCACGCAACGGGTGATTATACACCCGCTTATCAAAATTTTTTTGCCATACTCTGCGAAAAGTATGACCGGAAATATGTCTCTGCTCATTGTTATTTCTATATTCTTGCCTTTATTATTGTAGATTGAATGGTTTTTCATCCTTCTCCCGGGGAGTATTTATGCAAATAGTCACTGATCGAGGCTGCGACATCAGCCAGGAACAACTGGAAGGTCTGGATATTCACTTCGCGCCCATGCGCCTGACACTGGACGGCAAGACTTATTCCAGCGGCGAGGACCTATCCTCAGCTGAATTTTACGATTTACTGGAAACCACTGATGGACTGCCGGTTACATCGCAGGCGTCTGCCGGTGATTTTTCGGTTCTTTACAGAAAACTCGCTGAAAAAGACCCCGATATTCTTTCCATACATATTTCCTCCGGGTTGAGTGGAACACTTCAATCCGCCATCGCTGGCGCTGAGATGGTGCCGGAAGCCCGTGTCACCCATTGGGATACGCGGACTTTATCCTGCCCGCAAGCCTGGCAGGTAGAGCTGGCAGCCCACGCAGTCAAAAAGGGTTGGAGCAAAGTAGCGATTCTTGCCATGTTGGAACGGATCCGCGCGATCACTGAAGGTATTTACACGGTCGAAGACCTGAAATATCTCATCCACGGTGGGCGGATCAGCCATATCACAGGATTGATCGCATCCTTGCTGCACATACGTCCGGTTATCGCGGTTGGCAAGGAAGACGGCAAGTATTACACTCTTGCCAAAGAGCGGACCACCAAACACGCCCTGCAAAAAATAGCTGAAAGCATCCTCAAGTTTTATCCAGAGGGATCCCACTTGCGCGTCCAACTTCTGCATGGAAAGAACCAACCGGCAGTGGATATTCTCAAGACAGAAGTTGAAAAGCTCTTCGTCTGTAAATGGCTGCCCACCACCAATGTGGGACCCATATTAGGAGCTCACACCGGTGGCAGCCTTGTAGGTCTATCGGTTGCTTCAGAGGATTTGATTCAACAAGCAATAACGATCTAAAGCAGTAATATAACCATCAAGAAATTTAAACAGGAGAGAGGTAACCTCTCTCCTGTTTATTGATTCACTCAAGCTGCAGCTATTCTTACGGATTGAAGAATTTTACCTTCCACGATCCATCAGCAGATTGTTGCGCCTGGTTGATATTGCTGATGACTTCGTAAAAAGTGTTACCCGGTTTGTATGGGAAGGGCGTTCCGTCCTCATAGAAGAAGCGGAAGGGACCCAGCGGGATGGATGTCCAGAATACTTTATATGCTTTTCCATCTCTGAAGAAAATCGCGGGCATCTTCTTAATGTACAGCATTTCCATTTCAATAATTGTCGGACTTTCGTATGTATGGGGAGCGTACAGCAGCACAACATTATTGAAGGCAAGCTGCTCACCCGTTAATTTATCTGTCGCAGGGAAGTAGGTCCCCTTTCCATCAGATTTATCCTGTTCCCGCAGATAAGCACCTTTCGTGGTGTCATAAGTCCAGCGTACACGGTTCAGGTAACTCCAGATGATTTCCAGGTTTTCTCCATTCACACCCCCCGCTGGAACGGCGGAATCGAAGTTGAGATCTTCAAATACAGGTGCGCCGCGTTTTTCACTTCGTTCTTCAGCCAGTTCCTGAATATCAGAAAAATCCACCTTCTGGCGGAAAACGGTGGCGTTCAATTGTTTGGCCACCTTGGGGTCGGCACCCGCCATCACGATCATACCATCGTACATGGTCCGGATTCCTTCGTAAGGTACACGTCCGGAACGGATGGATGCCAGATTTTCGTTCGCCTGATCTGGTGTTCCGTCTCCATAATTGCCATAGAAAACTGCCAGAAAACGGGTCATCCCTTCACCAATAGTCATTTCAAATACATGCGGAGCAAAGGAGAGACCACCTTGCGGGCGTACCGAAATCGGGAAGTTGGAAACTGATACCATCACGGGTGAATTATTCAGCAATTCAGGGTTATCTACCGGCAACCCGGTAAGTGGATTCACAGGAGGTACCTGCTTGGTGGGTTGTGTAACAGGAGCAGGTGTAGGTGACACCACTATCTGAGGGGATGGATTTTCCAGCCCACCCGGCAAACCCGAATCATGTCCGGCTGCAACCTGCTGTGGTGCAGCAAAAACTGTCCACAAGAGGGATAAGACAATAACCATAAATGAGATTTTCTTCATCATATCAACCACCTTTTTAACAATATTTCTACTAATGGAAATTATAGCAACTGAGCAGGCAAAGAGTCTGATAAATATAAAGATGTAAGGATGTTGTAATGTTTCTTTACTTTAATTTACGCAAGCATGCCAAAACGGCTCAAAAATTCTGCGATGATCTGATTGTATGCTTCGGGATTGACCTGATAAGATTCAGCATGTCTGGCGCCTGGTACGATGTGCAGGTGGCGAATTCCGTGCTGCTTGGCATTAAATAAACGCTGCGCCATTTCGACCGGAACATAGGCATCATCCGCGCCATGGATGATACAAACCGGTGCTTGAATATACGACATATCCCGGATGGGGGAGACCGAATCAAAAGACATACCACTGATCACGGTGCAGAAAAAATCTGCCAGGGGAATGAACAACCAGCCGGGTAGATGAAAATCATACCTGAACCTGTACGCGAGCAATTCGCGCAGATCAGCAAACCCGCAATTTGCCACAATAAAACCCGCCCGGTCATCTATGGCAGCATATTGCAGCGCAACCGCGGCTCCGAGGGATTCGCCATGCACCCCAACGACACCGCCCATCCCCATCCGCGTGTACACCCAGTCGACCACCGTTTTGAGATCATATTTTTCGTAATAACCAAAGGTGCAGCTTTTGCCACCGCTCTCACCATGCATGCGCAGGTCCAGCAGCATGATATTAAACCCATTCCGTTGGAATGCTCCCATGTATTTTATTGCCGTGCTGATGCTGGCTTTGATTCCATGCAGAATGATCACGGTTTTGTGAGAACCCGCCGTGGGGAGAAAATAACCCGATAGCATGTATCCGTACTGAGACTGGATTTGAACGACTTCCTTGGGTTGTTTCTCCCACGCCACAGGGTCAACACGCCCGGCTTCGATTTCTTTTTGCAGCCAGTAATCACGGGATTGTGCCTGCGGATATAGAACTTTGCTGGCAAAGTAGTAGCCTGCCAGCAAAATAATTAATCCAATGATCCCAAGTATCCAAAACAGCATTCTGGTGTCTGTTACATCCTCTTTTTTCTAACGAGTCAATATTTCTCTTAACCCAAGCCTACTCCGATTAATTATTCTGTTTTCCCTGGGAATATGCTCATAAAGTCAGGGTCATTCTTCAAATTTACCAGATCTGGATCTTCCTGCGCCCATCCGGTTAGCTCCGGGTTGAGTTCCAGAGACACCCGCACCAGGCGGATGGCATTCCCGGAATCTCCAGCCAGGGCATAAGCACAGGCGATGTTGTAAATATTCATTGCCTGCCATTTTGGTGAATCGTCGAGAGATTGCAGGTCTTCCAGGATACATTCCTGCATGCGTACAGATTTCTCCAGTTTCCCCTGGCCGCCATATAGCATGCTGAGGTGGCTGAGCACATGCACTATCGTTTGCCCAATGATGGTGCGCCACAATGGCCGATTGGATATGGACCGAATAATTTCTGTGGAGTTAAGATCGTCTTCACTCAGGGCTTTGAGGTGCTTCGTAAAACCCTGGCTGGCATCATCCACCAAATTCACCACATCTTGCCACGATTTATTTTTGTACAGATTATAGATGCGTAGATTTTCCTTATCCAGATCGGTAACTTGCACATCAGGTTTTGCCTTGCGGGATAATTGATTATTGAAATGGACCTGCCAATGCGCGAGATGGGCAAGATGATCTTTTGCCGACCATGAATCTGATGTACTGACCAGGTCGCGTTCTTCAGGTGGAATGGATACAATATAGGCCTGCAATTCATTCCAAGAATAATTAATCAGACGGATAATGGTTTTTTTGCGGTCCATACTTCCCTCCGGTTCATATTTATCATTATCCCGAAAAGCCCACACCAATGCAAGTATTACATATGTGGATAAAGATGAGCCGCCTGTGTTCAGGCGGCTCATCACTTAAAAATTCTCGACCTTATCTGCCGTATTTCTTAAAGTGCGGCGCGAATAATACTTCGGGATCTGGAATGACTGGTGGAATGGGATAGGCCACCCAGGTGACATTCAGGAAGTGCTTCCAGGTGATGTTTTCTGTAGTGATATTTCCACCCCACGTTCCGCATCCTAGGGTCATGGTAAATGCCATACCATTTACCCAGTCTCCACTGTTGCCGTAGCTTTGCGGTTGGCGAACCATCATGCGGCTTACTTTGGCTTTCATGGCAAGTTCCATGATGTGTTCTTCGTTATTCGAGTGGATACCGCAGGAGTGTCCATATCCGCTAAAAGCGGTAATATCGATCACCATTTGTACTGCCTTGCTAAATTCTGAGTACTTCCACAATGTAACAACTGGTGAAAGTTTCTCGGCAGAGAACATATCTTCAGGACCGATCTTTTCGCCGAGAACCATCAGGAAAGTTGTGCCATCGGGAATGGTTAAGCCGGCTTCAGCGGCAATCACCTTAACACTCTTGGCAACGATTTTTGCGCTCAAATGGCTTCCATCCGGCCACATGGCTGCTTTAAGTTTCGCGCGGTCTTCCCCTGTTACCAGGTATCCACCGTGAGATTTAAGCCCCGCAACAATCTTTTCAAAAATCGACTCGTGGATGATGACGTTGTTTTCCGCCGAGCAAGAAGTAGCGTTATCAAATGTTTTCCCAAGGAAGATCTTATTTGAGGCATCATCTATATCAGCGGTCTCATCCACAATCACTGTGGCATTTCCTGCACCCACACCATAGGCAGGTTTCCCGCTGGAATATGCCACTTTCACCACACCAGCACCACCGGTTGCCAGAACCAGGTCTGCCATGCTCATTAATTGCTGAGAAATTTCCATGGTGGGTTCTTTAATATACTGGATCAGATCTTCGGGTGCTCCCACTTTTCGTAACCCCTCGCGCATGTGTTCACATACAGCGGCGCAGGTTTTCTTGGCTTTGGGGTGCGGGCAGAAGATGACAGCATTGCGAGTCTTCAATATCGGTAACCCATTACAAGTCATGGTTGAAGAAGCGTTGGTCATGGGGGTGATGGCGCCAATTACACCCACAGGTTTGGCGATTTTTACCAGACCTTTGGCATCATCCCGTTCAATCACACCCACTGTTTTTACACCCTGCAGGTCACGCAAGACTCCGAGTGTCTTTTTTTGCTGTTTGGAAACTTTATTTTCATATACTCCCAGACCGGTTTCATCCACTGCCAGACGGGCAACTTCTTCAGCGGTTTCCTTTTTGTACCCTTCCCAACCTGCGGCGAGTACCATTTCATCCACTTTTTCCTGATCCCAGAATTCAATCACTTTCTGAGCCGCTCTGGCGCGTTCCATCATTTCCTGCAAATTATCAGCCATCTGATTCCTCCAATAATCCTCGAATTCAAAGTTATTTTACTGCTGCTTTCAGTGAATCTTCAAAAATGCTGAGTGATTCGGTTATTTGTTCCTGGGTCACAATCAAGGGTGGTATCCAACGGATGGAGTTATCCCATGGACCGGATGTGAGCAGCAATAATTTGCGGTCATAACACTCATGCACCACCGCTTTGGCAGTAGTCTTATCTGGTTTTCCCTGCGCATCGCGAAATTCTGTGCCAACCATCAATCCATATCCGCGGTTCTCAACGATTTGCGGGTATTTTTCCTGCAGGTGGCAAAGTCCGGCTATCAATTGTGCACCGCGTTCTTTGGCGTTTTCAACCATTTTTTCTTCTTTCATGGCTTTAATAGTCGCCACGCCACTAGCCGCTGCAACAGCGTTTCCGCCGTAGGTTCCACCGTGTGATCCCGGAATCCATTTCTTCATTAATTCCATTCTGCTGAAGACACCAGAGATGGGCATACCTGAAGCCATCCCTTTCGCGGCGGTAATGATATCGGGTTCAACGTTGGTATGCTCAAAGCCAAACCACTTTCCGGTTCGCCCAAAACCAGATTGGACTTCATCCAGAATAAGCAGAATTCCATGTTGATTACATATCTCGCGCAATCCCTTCATAAATGATGCGGGCGCGGGAACATAACCGCCTTCACCCAGCACCGGCTCGATAATCATGGCGGCAGTTTCCTGGGGGGCTGTCTGGGTGAGCAGCATCAATTCCAACTCATCCAGGCAGTATCGGCTGGCTTTTTCCACATCCATGCCCATGCGCAAAGCATATGGGAACGGAGCCACGAATACGCCTGCCATCAGCGGCTGATAACCGGCTTTGTATATGGTTTTGGATGTGGTCATGGTCATGGTTGCCACGGTTCTACCGTGAAAGCTACCCTGGAAAACGATAATATTCGTCCGCCCGGTGGCATGGCGCGCCAGTTTTACCGCGCCTTCTACAGCTTCTGCGCCGGAATTGCTGAAGAAGAAACCGTCTATGCTTTTGGGTACGACAGTCTGCAACTCTTGAACAAGTTCCAGCATCGGTTTATGGGTGACAAGATTCGCCTGACCATGCAAGAGAAGTCCAGCCTGTTTTTGGATGGCTTCCACAACCTTGGGGTGGCAATGCCCGGTATTGGTTACACCAATGCCACAGGTGAAATCCATATACTTCCGCCCATCTGTAGAATACAGGTAGGCGCCCTCACCGTGATCCACGATAATATCGGAATAATGGGTCCATACGGGAGAGAGATGTTGAAAAGCTTCCTGATATTTATCCATAGTACCTCGGTCAATAGGATGTAATTACATGATATGAGCCCGCCTGTTGGTCGGGCTCATTCTTTACAATTTACTTAAGGCTGACCCACTCCAAACCAAGTTCTGCCAGCCTGGATTCCGTCGGTAATCCATCTTTTGTCCAGTGCATTATCTCATAATACTGGTCGATGGCTGATTCCAATTCATCCCGGTTTACTGCCACACCAGCCGTAGGACCGGTACCCTTGAGCGGCTCAAAGAACTTCACCGGCAGTTTGTCATCCTTGCGGTCAAAGCCTTCCCGTGTATTGAAAGCTCTCAGCATGTTGATGCGCCTCTCGCCTAATTTCATCAATTCGTCCAGCGAGACATCCCAGCCGGTAACCGCCTGCACCAGTTCCACGGTTTCCTTGGGTCCATAAAGTGTCCAGGCAGGTCCCCAGACAAACTGACATAACTCGAGTGTATCCAGCATGCTATAAAAAATCTGGCTTAAGGTGCCAAAGCGGGCTTTTTCTGGTCCGAAATCTCCCGGAGGAGGTGCATTGGTTAATCCCATCAATGCCAACCGTTCAAGATACAAATCTGAAGTGCCTTCTTCGTACATCCAGTCGTGCTCACTCGATTGGTGGTCGGCACCAAAACAGTTCACAGCATAAACCAGAGCCAATGACTTTTTGCATTGCGGCATATGCGCGGGCGCATCTTCATTCTTAACGGTGATCAAGCACTTTTCTGCCTCTGGTCCCCAGGCTTTTGCTGCGCGTGCTGAACCGAGAGAAAGTAATTCTCCGAATGGTGTCGAACGCTTGACAATCTGATCAAGCACCTCGAGCATGGCTTTTTTATCACCATAGCGAAGCTCAATACCACCGGTTTCCTTCAGTCCAATGATGCCTTTTTCAAAGCATTCCATAGCGAGCGCAACGACTGCTCCGCAGGCGATTGAGTCCACCCCATACGCGTTGCAGATCTGATTGGCGTATGATACATATTCCAAATCGCCAATGCCGCAGTATGAACCAAAAGTACCGAGGGTTTCATATTCTGGTCCGCCATAGTATGGATCGATCACCAATCCGTCTTTTTCTGCTTCCACCACCCGTTTGCAGCGGACAACGCACGCGTAACAGGTTTCACGCTTCTTGAGGATCGTATCCGCCAGGGTCTCGCCGCTGAGATCCTGGGCAAGTTCAAATTGCGCTTCAGTATAGTTGCGGGTGGGGAAGGTGCCCAGCGCGTTCTGCGGCATGACCACTGAGGCAGTGCCGAGTGTGCCCAGACCATCCACGTCCGGGTTGTTTGGCATTTCTTTGGCGCCCCATTTTGCTAACGCAGTCAGCTTTGCCTGATCTGCGATATTTACTTTTTGAGATCCCCGAACCACAATCGCCTTAAGGTTCTTGCTGGCCATTACCGCGCCCATCCCTGTGCGACCGTTGTTGCGATTTGCCATGTTAACAATGCTGGCAAAAAGCACTCCTTTTTCGGCGGCAGGTCCAATTTGCGCAACCTGTGCTTTGGGGTCGTGTACTTCCTCCTTGAGCAGCATATCCACTTCTTTGGTGGTTTTTCCCCATAAATGAGCTGCATCCCTTAATTCCACTTTGCCATCATGCACAAACAGGTACACCGGGCTGGAGGCTTTTCCACGGAAGACAATCCCATCAAATCCGGCAAACTTGAGTTCCGCAGGGAAGAAACCGCCTGCCTGAGAGTCGCCGATTGCTCCACTGACGGGAGACTTCGCGTTCGCGTTAATTCGGCTTTGCCCAGAGATGGCTGCGCCTGTTGTGACGGAGCACATCATTGTAAGGATATTTTGTGGAGAGAGCGCATCTACTTTTGCGGGTACTTCCTTGAGAATGTAATACATTCCCATGGCGCTTCCCCCCATATATTTTCGGTAAAAACTCTCAGGTGGTTCTTCAATGCTTATGGATTTATCGCTCAAATTGACATGAATTATTTTTCCGGTATAACCAAATGGCATGACATCCTCCTGAATTTAGGGATAGATGACCCTCCCTGAGGAGGGAGGGATGGATGAGATCCTTATATTTTATTATGGATGATTTTTTGCCTTACGACAAGCAAACCAGGGAAAACTCATCCATCCCTTGATTGATTCTTACATTTCTTTCATTCCCCAGGGGAACCCATACTCTGCCATGAGATTCATAAACGGGTTGGGGTCAAAGAATTCTGGTCCATGAACACCCTTTGCCTTCCAGGCGCCCTTGTCCAACAGTTCCATGCCAATAACCGCGTTGAAAGCGGTCTGGGCAACCACTGCCTGGCAGTCAAATTTCTTCATGCAATCAGCGTTATCAGCTACCTGGTACAGATAAACCTGGCGCGGTTTTCCATCTTTCTTGCCTTTTACCCAGGTTCCCGCGCAGGTCTTGCCTTCCATCAGGTGCCCCAGATGGGCAGGATCGGGCAGGCAGGCTGCGACAACATCGCGCGGGGCGACTTCCACATCCTTGACCTTGATCTTTTCCTTGTTGTCGAGACCCAGCATATGTAGAGTCTTCAACACGCCAATGAATTCATCGCCCAACCCATATTTGAAGGTGACGCGGTTGCATTTGATGTACCGTGGTACCAGTAGAACTTCTTCATGCTCCACATTAACACATTCCACTTCGCCAATCCCGTCGGGAAATTCAAAGGTTTCAGGCTCAGAGAATGGCGCAGTTGTGAACCAGTCTTTTCCTTTTTCCCAAATTACGGGCGGGTTCAAACATTCTTCAATGGTGGTCCAGATGGAGAAATTCGGCGCGAAATCATACCCGCGCACGATCAGGTTGGCACCATCGCGGATTCCAACTTCTTCGATTTCATCAAAGAGGTGATCCTGGGCGTAACGAGCGAACACATCAGCCATACCCGGTTCCACACCCAAACCCAACAGCGCGAGGATGCCTTTGTCTTCCCATTTTTTGGCGCGTTCAAACTGGTAATCGCCCAATTTTACACCCGGTTTGTTGAATGGATCTGATGGATGCGGTTCTGAGAGGGTCATAGCCATATCCATATAGTTGCAGCCAGCGTTGAATGCTGCATCAAAGATCGGCACATTGAAGCTGGGATCGCAGGCATTCATGACTAGATCTACCTTGTATTTCTTGGCAAGATCTTCGATCATTGCTTGCTTGCTGGCATCAACAAACTCCACCGGGAATTTGGATTTATCAGGGAGTTTAGCCTGTACTTCTTCAGCGCGGGCCTTGTTGTAATCTGCCAGAACCATCAACTCCAACCAGGGACGTTTCGATGCAATGACGGCAATAGCTTCACCAACACCACCAACACCTACGAGTAATACTTTCATAAAATCTCCTTGTGAATCGGATAATAAGTTAGATTAGCTTTCAACATGATCCAGAACATATGGATCAACATCCGGAATACCCTTCTTTACATACTTGCGGATGGGGAAGTATAGAATTGCTCCGACCAGCATGGCAAGCAAGCCCCAGCCGATGGATGATTCCCAACCGTAGTCTGTTACCTGGCTGACAATAGCCAGCACAATCACTGATAACGGTGCAACAACGATGTAGATCAACCCCAGCACTCCACCTGGCACACGATTCCTGGGTAGTTCCGGCTTTTTGTAGCGAAGAACAACCAACGCGAATATTTCTGCCATCAACACCAGCATATTCAGGAATACATCTATCACCACCAGGTTTTGGAACGCCGAAGTGGAAAAGATAAGGTAGAACAATCCGCAGATCAAAATGGATACCCAGGGGGTACCATACTTGGGGTGGACTTTGTTCAACCACATGGGCATCATCCCGTCTTCAGCCATAGCGAAGGGGACACGGGTTCCACCCAGACCGTTGCCAATAAACAAACCGATCATGGATAGGATTGCAGAAATACCAACGATGCCGCCCAGGAAGAATGACAGGGGGCTGTCTTTACCAGCGATATTGTCACCAATCACGTGGGCAATTGTCGGGAATTCCCATCCGGCATCAATGGTGGGATCTACGCCCCACTCTTCCATTTGCCCATCGGTGATACCAGCTTCATTCAAGATGGGTCCAATTCCTTCACCGGTATCATATTCTTCAATACCCCAAACCAGGTACTTGCCATCTGCGCCAGCACCGCCGTATAACCCGGCAATGGTAGGAATGGAGTATGAAAGGATGGCGGCGATCAAGACCATCACCATCGCGCGGGGATAGGTTTTCTTGGGTTCCTTGATTTCATCGCCGGCTGCGGCGGGGAGTTCCCAGCCCATGAAGTTCCACATGGCAACATAAATACCCACGCTCATACCCGCCAGGATATTGCTCGGGGTGACTTCAGCACCACCGGGCAGGAAGGGGATCTCGGGGGTCACACCGGATGAAATCCAGGCATAAAAACCAAATCCCGACATGATGATCAGGGGAATGATCATCGCCAGACCCAGCCAGTTGGTAGTTAAACCAGACAGGCGGGCACCGCGCATATTCAGGAAGGATACCGAAATGATCAGGACCGCGGCAACCAGCCATGAAAGAAAATCGGATGAGAACTCAATTCCACCAATGGTTGCGCCCTCTCCCAGTGCAGGGATGAAGTAACTGAGATACCAGGCCGTCCAGACCGGGTAGATGGATACATCCACCCAGGATACCACCCAGTTCATCCAACCGGACATGAAGCCGGCGAACGGACCAAATGCCTGTTTTACCCAATGGTAATAACCACCTTCCACGGGCATCATGGATTGCATTTCGCGCACCATGAGCATATTGGGGATACTAAAAACGAGGGGGGTAATGACCATCAAGAGCAGGGCAAGCCCGGGTCCAGATAGACCCACCATGGGCTCAGCCCCAAAGGCACCTCCACAGACTGTAAAGTAGATCAACCCGAACAGGGGCAGCAGGGTAAGTTCTCTTTTGAGCTTACTCTTCTCTGACTTTACAGCCTTCTCCTTACTGATATCTATATCCATGTCTTCCTCCTTAGATTAGATAGGCTGTCTTTTCAACACCAGCGGTCATGCCGGTAGTGATGAACAAAAGGGATGGAGCGATACCAATATTAAGAGAAAAAATAAAGCATTGCTTTAGGAGGAATGCTTTACACAGATGGAAGGTATTTGCCAGCGATGATCGTCTTTAATAATGATGGGAACAAAGGATGTGTGCGTCTTTCGCACTCCACTAATTTTACTGATTACATCCGTTACAAACGTATATAGCTCTTCGTTCGAACGGGAAAATATCTGAAAACTGATATCACGTTCACCGGTAGCACACGCAACATAAGAGACTGTTTCAAATTCTGCAATTTTTCGGGCTACTTCCAACACCTGACCCGGCTCGACCTCAATAAAGACATCTGCAAAAACACTAAAACCCAAATTGCGGGCATTAACATTGCCGCGGATTTCAATGATGCCGTTTTTTACCAGGCGGTTGATACGATAACGCACCGCCCGTTCGGTGATATTCCCAATCTGGCGGGCAATATCCACGCAAGACATCCGTCCATCCTGGATAAGAAGATCAGAAATTTTTTTGTCTGTTTCGTCGATTTTCGACATGTTATCCCATTTTGCTTCCGAATATAACAAATATTATAGATATATATGAAGATTTTACAATAGGATTCGAATACCAATTTACAAAAATAAGACCCCTTGCGGGGTCTTATTTACAGAGCTAATCAGCCATGGTTATGGTTTTGGATTCGACATCAGGAAGGAAAATATTGCTTCGGTTGCCGAGATGGAAGGTTTCTTGGATTCTTTTGCGGTTGCGCTCTGGAACCACACGTGTTTGCCTGTGTTGATGGAAATGCTCACAAAGCTCGATCCACCATTGCAGCCTTCCCAGGTATGCCGAATGATGTGCTCATTGCGGGTAATGCGTACTTTTGGACCACCTTCGCATCCCAGGGTTTTGACCCAGTAGCCTTCTGATTGGTCAAAGGTTTGATACCCGGCAGCGTTCTTCTTTGCGTCTTTTGGTGGGGCATACGGAATTACCTCATCGCGCATGCCGTGAATCATGATCACCGACACTGGTGCAATCACCGGCTGGATCATGGTGGGCTCGGCGCCCTTTTCAACACGATACCCAACGGAAGCGCCCACCACGCCCACGGCGGCAACTTCATTTGCCATCGTGGAAGCCACCTGGTACGCCATTATTCCACCCTGACCGAATCCGATCAGGTAGATACGCTTGGGATTGATGTTATGGATTTCTTGAAGTTTGGTTACAAGGGTTTGAATAAAGAGGGAATCATTCGCCTCGCTCCCCTGTTTTATACCATTATTCCACTCCAGCTTTTCGCCGTACGCATCCGGGAACACAAGGATATTTCCACCAGCATCTGAATATCTTTGTAAATCTGCCTCTTTATTAAATTTCTTACCAGTCATTCCGTTATCTGGAATGGCAATGAACAAAGCAACAGGTTCATCTCCGGTGTAAGAAGCAGGAATATGCAGCGTATAACTGCGCGTTTTGGCGGCTTCAACAGTCTCCCCGTCCACATCGATGGTCATCACATAATCTCCCGGCGGGGTGGGGGTTGTCTTGGCTTTGAACAGGCTGGCTCCAAACCAGCTTTTCTTTTCCTTGCTGGAGGCTTTATCCAGGCTGGAGTTTTCGGAGGGCACAGCCCGCGTACAGCTGGAAAGAGCCAGCGCGGCAAGGATCAATCCAATAAAGAATTTTTTAAGTTTATCTAACATGGCATCACTCCCTGATAGGGTTAAATAAAGAGAACTTGCATCCATTGATATGCAAGTTCTCTGCCAGTGCTCAGAAGTTTCTCTATCAGGATTGAATCAGTTTTTTGAATAATTCTTCCGGTGTGCCGGCAAATGGGAATAATTCCCACTCCTCCACATGAAGGGTGCTTTCACCCGGTTTCAGGGTTTTCAATTCTCCCAGGGTTTCCAGCTCAATAAACACGCCATTGGTATACACTTCGAGGTTGCAGCCAAAATCCGGGTATTGTGCAGCAGCATCAAATACTGACTTTTTCAGAAAACAGACATTCTTGTGCAAATAAGCGAGCCATCCAGAAGGCATCCGCGCACCAATTTTTACCGGGCTTTCGCCATTTTCCGCTTTGATGTAAGCAACCTCATCCAGAATCTTCAGGCGCGCGTCATCCATCCTTGTGTATGGCCAGAGCATCAACGCCCGGTCGGGAGTCAATCCTTCAGAACCATTCATACCCTTTCGCAAGGGGAAAATTGCTGTTCCACCAGGCGTGAGCATGGTGATACCCCACGGCGCGCAGGTAAAGGAATTGTTTGAATCATTTCTGAGAAAATGGGAAATTTTGATGGAGGAATCCTTCTGCCCCATCTCAATGGTCAACTCTTTATAGAGTTGGAGAGGCGATTCCCCATCCCGCGTAAGCACAACTCGATCCCCTGACTGTGATACGCCGATGGCTTTATCATCGGAATGATAGCATGTATCCCATGTCTCGGGAGCCACCCAAAAGCGATGACCACCAAACACTTTATACGGTCCGAGAGGGGAATTAAGGGCAAGGGTTGGCAATTCTGCCAACAGATTGACACCGCTGGCTTTGTGGATCAGGCGTACAATCCTGGGTCCGGCATCCTCCAGATATTCCAAACAATAATTGTCATTTTCAATAATCTTCGAAGGCAAATCAAAGTAGCTCATTCAAACTCCTATTTGGAGAAAATTTTTCTACTTGCTAACACCGCTAAGGATTACCCTAACGTGATGTGTATTCCCATCACGTAACACAGGCAGAAGATTACATGAAAGCAATCGACCATCCAGGTAAACATCACCCGTTCCCCGGTTGACATGATCTGGATTCTCAACCCGGATTTCATACCAGGTCCCACGGAAGTACCGTTTGACTTTGTAAGAATCCCAACCAGATGGAATACACGGATCTATTCTTAAGCCATTGTACTCCGGTTTTATGCCTAAAATGTATTGTGTTCCCGCCTGGTACATCCACGAAGCGGTGCCCGAGAGCCAGGAGTTGCGCCCCATCCCAAATTTGGGATGTTCATCTCCCAGGATATTCTGGGCATATACATAAGGTTCCACTTCATACACATCCAGAAGATCATTTTTGGCAGCCGGGTTGATTTGAGAGTAATACTCATATGCCCGGTCGCCTCTTCCCAACAATGTCTCGGCGATAATGACCCACGGATTGACGTGTAAAAAGATTCCGCCATTTTCCTTCGCGCCGGGCGGGTAGGTGGTGATCCCGCCAACTTCAGGATTGTAATGATCAAAACCCGGCGCGCTGAGCTTAATTCCATGTTTCGTGTTCAGCTTTTTGTAGAGGGAATCCAGGGCGGTACGTGCTTTTTCATGATTCGCGAACCCGGCCAAAACCGGCCACGCCTGGCTGTACGCGAAAATTTGACCGGCGGTATTGATTCTTGACCCGAGCGGATTCCCTTCAGCGTCATAATAACTTCGGAACCAGTCGCCATCCCAGGCTTGAATATTAAATATAGAAGCAATCTCATCGAACCAGTCCTGATACTGTTTTGCATTTTCTTCGAACTTAAGAAATCGCATAAGCTCGATCATCTCCATCAGGGCGCGTCCATACAAACAGGCGGCCAGAAATGACTCGGCGCCTCGCGGGAGGTTAACCGTATCATTCCAATCGGCAAATCCAAGCAGCGGAATGCCGTGGCTGCCTGTATCGGTCCGCGTAAAATTCAACGCCCGCTGCAGATGATCCAGCACTGTCCCGGTTTGTGGTTTCCCGGATGCATGCTTTGGAAGATGGTACGGTAAAATCGATTCCAGAAAAGCGACATCACCGGTCTCTTTGATATACTGGCAGACAGCCATCACACCCCACAGGTGGTCATCGCAATAATAATGGGGGCGGTCGGGGTATTCCAGAGAATCACCCTCGCTGGCTTCCCCTGATAGAGGATAAAACTGGTGATAGGCAGAACCATCCGGGCGCTGCACACTCAACAGCGATTCCAGGAGTTTTTTCGCATCTTCCGGAATAGCGTGCATGACTGCCATTACGTCTTGTGAGCTGTCTCTGAAACCCATACCGCGGGATCCATAACCCAATTGATAGAGGGATAGATATCGCGACCATGTTTTGGTGGTCTGGCACTGGCGCGGATTGTGAATGTTGAGCATTGAGTTCAGCGCTGTGTCGGGGGTCTCCACCTG